>JASHYB010000195.1 GCA_030043255.1 Thermoplasmata archaeon
GATTGGTCTCCATCCTGGGTCCGGGGGTCGCGCCGGAGTCGGACGCGGGGGTCTTCGCGCTCCTCGGCTACGACCCGGTCCGTGACTCCCCCGGCCGCGGGGTCCTGGAGGCGATGGGCGTCGACATTCCGCTCCGCGCCGGAGACGTGGCCCTGCGGCTGAACTTCGCGACCGTCGCCGGGGACGGACGAGTGGTCGACGCCCGGGTAGGGCGATCCCTCTCCACCGAGGAGGCTCGCGCGCTGGCGCAGGGCGTCACCGAGGCGGACCTGCTCGGCGACCAGGCCATCCGGGCCGAGATCCGGGCGACGGTCGGTCATCGCGGGGTGCTGTGGCTACGGCCGACCTCGGGCGGAGAGCTGTCGCCGGAGGTCTCCAACGCCGACCCGTTCTACGAGAAGGTCGGCGGCATGGGACAGGCGCGTCGGCCGGCCGAACCTCGTCTCGAGGAGGTGCGGCCCCTGGTGCCGTCGCCGGAGGCCGAGAGGACCGCGGCCGCGATCAACCGGCTCCTACAGCGGGTGGGCCCGGTGCTGGCGCGCCAGCCGGTGAACGCCGCCCGCGCGGCCGCCGGCCAGCAGGTCGCCTCGGGACTCCTGCTGCGCAACGCCGGAGCGCTACCCGCTCGACCTCCGCCGTCCTTCGCGAGCAAGTACGGCATCCGGGGCGCGGGCCTGACGGAGATGCCGGTGGAGCGCGGCATCGCCCGGCTCCTAGGACTGGAGGATCGTTTTGTGGGGCCCATGGGGGCGGATCGGCTGGCCGGCTATCGGCTCCGGGCGGAGGAGACGCTCGCCCTGCTGCACCGGTTCCCGTTCGTCTACGTCCATCTGAAGGGGCCCGACGAGCCCGGGCACGACGGTGACGCTCCCCGCAAGCGCGCCGTCGTGGAGGAGATCGACCGGGGGTTCTTCGGGCCGTTCGTCGAGGGCCTGGACCTGGCCCGGGTGCGGGTTGCCGTCACGGCGGACCACGCGACCCCGTGCGTCCTCCGGGGCCACTCGGACGACCCCGTGCCGTGGCTGCTGGTCGGAGCCGGAGGCCGGCCTACGCCCGCGAGCGGGCCGGTGAAGTTCGGCCGGTCCGGCGCCTCGGCGGCAGCGTTCCCGTCCCGCGAGGTGATGCCCCGACTGCTCGGGGCACACCGACCCCCGGGTCCATGAAGGAGCGCGCGCTCCTTGTCGACCTCCGTCGCGGCGAGGAGCTCCGTCGGGAGCTCGTCTCGCGGGGAGCGCTGCGTACCGACCTCGCGATCTTCGAGGAGCAGGGTCGGCTGGTGTTTCCGCTGCGAGCGGGAGCGGAGGTGCCGTCCGACTGGGGGGAGGTCGGGGTCCGAGAGTTCGACCCTCGGGAGGCCGGCGGACCGACCGATTTTCGGCAGCTGCTGGATTGGCCGGAGGGGCAGAAGGCGGCCCTCCCCCGCTCGTTCGACATCGTGGGGGACATCGTGCTGGTCCGTCTGCCCGCGGAGCTCGAAGCCCGTCGTTTCGAGGTCGGGGAGGCGCTGCTGCGCTTCGTGCCCGGGGCCCGGCTGGTCGGTCTGGACCGGGGGGTCCACGGCACGGAGCGACGACGGTCGGTGGAGCGTCTGGCGGGGCAAGGCCCCTGGACGACGCGGCACCGGGAGAACCAGCTGGAGCTCGACGTGGACGTCGAGCAGGCCTACTTCTCGCCCAGGCTCGCCCGCGAGCACGCGCGGGTCGCCTCGGAGGTGCGCGCCGGGGACCGGGTCTACGACCTCTGCTGCGGGGTCGGTCCGTTCGCCCTGACGATCGCCCGGGAGCAGCGGGCGGCCTCGATCGTCGCCGTCGACCTCAACCCGGTCGCCGTCGAGCTGCTCCGTCGGACGCTGGCCCGCTATCCGTTCGGCGGGCGCGTCACGCCGCGCGAGCAGTCGCTGGAGGCGTTCGCCCCCTCGGCCCCGGCGGTGGAACGCGTGGTGCTCAATCTTCCTCGCGAAGGGATTAAGTACGCCGCGCTGGTCGCAACGCTCGTCGCGCCCGGCGGCCGGCTCACCTACTACGAGATTCTGCGCCGGGACGAGAGGGCAGGGAGGGGAGCCGTGGTCGAGCGAACCCTCGCGGACGCCGGAAGGTTCGTCGTCGAGGAGGTCCGGGTCGTTCACCCATACTCCCCGGCGAGCGACCTGGTCGCGGTCGTGGTCGACCGCCCGGAGTGACCTCGTGGCCTCCTCGCTGGTCCTCGACCTCGCGAGCGCCTCCGACGCCGACATCGCCCGCGTCGGCGGCAAGGCCGGCAAGCTGGGCGAGCTCGTTCGCGAGGGACTTCCGGTCCCTCCCGGGTTCGTCATCACGACCGAGGCGTACGCCGCGTTCGTCGCGGCGACCGGCGTCGATCGCGTCATCGCCAGTGCGCTAGCGGGGGTCGACGAGGCCCGCCCCGCCTCGATCGACGAGGGGTGCCGGACGATCCGCTCGGCGTTCGAGTCCGCCGAGTTCCCGGCCGAGCTCCGCAATGCCATCGTCAGCACCTACGAGGCGTTCGCGCGCCACCACGGCGTCAAGTTCTGCGCGGTGCGCTCGAGCGCCACCGCGGAAGACCTCGCCGACGCGTCGTTCGCGGGGCTGCAGGACACCTACCTGAACGTCCGCGGCACCGAGGCGGTCCTGGAGGCGGTCCGGCGCTGTTGGGGGTCGCTGTTCACGCCGCGGGTGGTGGTCTACCGCCAGAAGAAGGGGTTCGAGCACGGCAGCGTCCGGCTCGCCGTGCTGGTGCAGAAGATGGTCGACGCGACCGTCAGCGGCATCCTGTTCACGCGGGACCCGAACACCGGGGAGAACCACATGATCGTCGAGGCCGGCTGGGGTCTCGGGGAGGCGATCGTCGGCGGCGAGGTGACCCCCGACCACTACGTCATCGATGGGGCGACGCTCAAGGTCGTCCACAAGCAGATCGCCGAGCAGCGGGTGCGCTACGTCCGGGCCGAAGGGGGCGGCAACCGCAAGGAGGACGTTCCGGCCGACGAGCGGTCGGCGCAGAAGCTGCCGGACGCCCGCCTCGCTCGCCTGGTCTCGCTGGCCCGGCTGATCGAGTCGCGCTACCGGCGGCCGATGGACGTCGAGTGGTGCGCGGACGCCCAGTCGCTCTACATCGTCCAGGCGCGGCCGGTGACGACGATCCCGACTTCGACCGTCGGGGCGGCGAGCACCGTCGCGACGGCCCCGGAGGGGGAGGCGCCGATCGTCCGGGGCTTCGGCGCCAGCCCGGGGGTGGCGGCCGGCATCGCCCGACTGCTGCGCGGGGCGGAGGAAATGGACCGCTTGCAGGCCGGCGAGGTCCTGCTGACGACGATGACCACCCCGGACATGGTCCCGGCGATGTCCCGGGCCGCCGCGATCGTCACCGACGAGGGCGGGATGACCTGCCACGCCGCGATCGTCTCGCGCGAGCTGGGGGTGCCGTGCGTGGTCGGGACCCGCGAGGCGACCCGGCTCATCCCGGACGGGACCGAGGTCACGGTCGACGGCAAGACCGGCCAGGTCTTCCGGGGACGGCGGTCGAGCGCCGAGGCGAAGCCCGCGGGGTCCTCCGGCGCGGCCTCCGCCGCGGTCGCCCACGAGAGCGTCCCGGTCACCGCGACCAAGATCCTCGTCAACGTCGGCGTGCCGGAGAAGGCGGAGGAGTACGCTCGGCTGCCGGTCTCGGGGGTCGGCCTGCTGCGCATCGAGTTCATCTTCACCGCCCATGTCCGGGAGCACCCGCTGGCTCTGCTGAAGAAGGGTCGCAAGGACGAGCTGGTCCGCCGGCTGGCGGAAGGGGTCGGCAAGGTCTGCCAGGCGTTCCATCCGCGACCGGTGATCGTCCGGACGAGCGACTTCAAGACGAACGAGTACCGCGGGATGCCCGGCGGCGAGCCGTACGAACCGGTCGAGGAGAACCCCATGATCGGCTGGCGGGGCTGCTCCCGCTACATCTCCCCCGTCTACCGGCCGGCGTTCGAGTGCGAGCTGGAGGCGATCCAGCGGGTCCGCACCGAGATGGGCCTGAAGAACGCGATGGTGATGCTGCCGTTCGTCCGCAACATCTGGGAGCTGGAGGAGATCGCCGGGATGCTCAAGGCGGCCGGGCTGCGCCGCTCCCGCGACTTCCGCCTCTACCTCATGGCGGAGGTCCCGTCGACCGTGCTGCTGGCCCGCGAGTTCGCGCACCACTGCGACGGCTTCTCCATCGGCTCGAACGACCTCACCCAGCTGGTGCTGGGGGCCGACCGCGACTCGGAGA
>JASHYB010000196.1 GCA_030043255.1 Thermoplasmata archaeon
CCGACGGTGCTCGTCGGTCGCCCGGCGATTGCCGACCAGGGCCGGCTCGGCGGCCAGGCGCTCGCCGGCCGCGGCGATCTCCGACGTCGTGGGGTCCGGGCCCCGCAGTTCCCGGGCGGCGCGCGGAGAAAGGACCGGTCGGGGCGGGACCCCGCCGAGGGCGACGCGCCAGCGGGGGTCGGCCGACCCGAGGGCGACGGCGACCCCGACCTGCGAGATGTCGTTGGCGGGCCGCACCCGCTGCCAGAGGTACGCCGACGCCGGCCGCCCCTCGGGGATGCGGACCGAGCGGATCAGCTCCCCGGGCCGCAGCGCCGTCTCGCGGGAGGCCCGCAGGAACGCGTCGACCGCGAGCCGCCGCGCCCCCTCGGGCCCCAGCAGCTCGACCTCGGCGTCCAGCGCCAGGAGCACGGGGAGCAGGTCGGAGGCCGGCGCGGCCCGGCCGAGGTTCCCGCCGACCGTGGCCTGCCGGCGCAGCGCCGGGGAGCCGACCGCCGCGATCGCCTGGGCGAGCGCCGGGAGGCGGCGGGCGACCAGCGGGTCCGCCTCGAGCTGGCGCAGCGGCTCCGTGGCGCCGACGGTCAGCCCGCCGTCCCCCCAGGCGTGGCTCCGCCAGGGGAGTCGACGCAGCGACAGGACCCGGCGGGGGCTCAGCCGCAGGTCGTCCAGGTCGATCAGCAGGTCGGTCCCGCCGGCGACGACCGCCACCGTGCCGGGCGCGGCCCGGGCGAGCTCCTCCAGCGCCTCCCCCTCGGAGGCCGGGGCGACGAGCTCGAACGGCGGCATCGCGACCGCTCCAGCGCCCCGGCGCGCTTAGCGGTTGGGCGTGGCGCGGGCCCGGCCACCTCGACTTTTTAATTCGGACCGCGTTCGTGGAAGCGGAGCGGCATGCCGTTCGAGCTGTCGTTGCGTTACAGCACCCCGCTCACGCCGATCGCCGACCTGGACGAGGTCCTGCGGGAGTTCCTGCGGATGGTCGGCTACCTCCCCGAGGGGGAGGACGGCCGGGGCTCCGAGGGCCCGATTGCCCAGAGCCTCGCGCTCCGGCTGGTCCGGGAGTGCCTGCTGCGCGACCCGTCCAAGGCGTGGTACGCCGAGGAGCTCGCCGCGCTGCTGCGGACCTCCAAGCCGACGGTCTACCGGCACCTCAACAAGCTCAAGGCGCTCGACCTGCTCGAGGAGGCGGGGGGCGCCACCGACGGCAAGGGGAGGAAAGGCTATCGTCTGCGGTACGGGAACCTCGCGCGGGCATGGGACTTCACCGAGGCGAACGCGCAGAACGCCCTGCGTCGGTACCGCGAGACGGTGAACCACCTGCAGGAGCTGATCGAGCGTCGTCCGGCCGACGGGCCGGCGACGACCGGACCGATCGCGCGCGCTCCGGCGCGCGCCCGAGGGGGCCGCTGAGCGCGCCGGCCGCCGCCGGCAAGCGTCCGGCGATCGTGCTCACGCCGGCCTCGCGGGTCCGGGTGCGCTCGGCCGGACCGGACGAGCAGGCGATCGTCTCGCTGGGGGTCTTCCGCGGCCTCGTGTCGATCGGCGGGGACAACGCGCTGGCGATCGAGCTGGAGAGCGCGGACCGCGAGGAGCAGGGGCGCGTGCGCCTCGTGCCGATCTCCGCGCTGCTCGCGGTCGACATCCTCGAGGCGGCCAAGCCGGAAGAGGAGAAGCGGGCCGAGCCGTCGCAGACGCCGGGCTACTTCCGCTAGCGCGCCGGCCCGGGGACGGGCTTGCTGGGAGTTCCGTCGCGGACCTCGCCCGCGATTTCGAACCCAGGTCGTTGGCTTCGAAGGCCAACAGGATAGTCCAAACTACCCCACAAGCCCGACGGTGGCACGAGGGGGCCGAGCGTATTTGGCGGTTCCTTCGCCGCTCACTCGCGGCCCTCCGGGGCCGGGGCGGGCTCCGGCCCCGGCGGGGCGCCGGCGGCCTCGAAGGTCTCCAGCGTCGTCTGGCCCGCCGTCGCCGGGAAGAGCGTCGCGAGGGCGTCGTTCAGCAGGCGGATCCGCTGGCGGACGTACGGGGTGATGCCCGGGATCTCGCCGAGCCGCTGGGAGAGCGGGAGGTACTTCCGCACGCTCGCCTCGTAGACCGTCGACTGCAGCTCGGTGCCGCAGGGCCCCCGGCCCGGGACGACCGCGGTGCAGCGGCCCGACAGCGGCGGCCGGCGGTACGACGTGCCGCAGACGCGGCAGCGGAACTTCTGCGTCGCGAACCCCTTGAGGTTGCCCATCAGGTCCGGCAGGAAGTGGGCGTTCAGCACCAGGGTGACCGCGTCGGCGACGTCGACTGCCCGGATCTGCGTCGCGAGGCGGAACGACCGCTCGACCAGGTCGCTCATCGAGCGGCCGTCCCGGTAGGCGGAGCGGACCGGCCCGCCGGCGATCCGGGCGGTGTCGTGCGTGAAGGCGTAGCCGGCGAGCGCCCGCTCGGAGGCGAGGCGGTGGGCGACCAGGTCGACCAGCGGCTCGACCTCCTTCGGGGAGGCGCGGCGGTCGGCCGCCCGGTACAGCTCGAGCGGGTAGCTCGCGCCGACGTCGACGTTCTGCGCCTCCTTGTCGACCTCGGTGGCGACCAGCCGCGTCGTGAGCACGAGCGGCTTGTCCATCTTCGAGCCGCGGCTCTCGGGCAGGTAGGCGAACGAGAAGTTCAGCAGCGCGTCCAGCAGCAGCGTGACGGAGTCCTCGTCGCCGTCGCAGTTGCGCCGCTTGGCGGCGTGGAAGACCGGGTGGGCGAAGCAGGCCTCGGCGTGCGTGAAGCCGAGGAGCCGGCCCGTCACCGCCCCGCTCGTGTGCGGGGCGAGCGCGGTCACCAGGCTCCCGATCAGGTCCTCGGGCACCTCGGCCCGGTAGAACGGCTCGAGCCCGTAGAAGCGCACCAGCTCGTCGTCCACGAACCGGGCGAGCCGGACGAGGTACTCGCCGCAGGAGCGGGAGACGACCAGGTCCTGCGGGCGCAGCTCGAGCAGCTGCTCCGGCTCCGTCAGCGGCGCGCCGGCGGTGTCGGTGGCGTAGCCGAGCTCCCTCGCCCGCTCGACCGACAGGCCGATCTCCGACGGGCGGACGTGGGTGAGCGGCAGGTTGGTCAGGTCGAAGCGCGCCGTGCCGTCCTGGTAGACGGAGACCCGGTGCGAGGCGCGGAGGATCGCCTTCTCCAGCGGCTCGGGGACCTTGCCGACCGAGATCAGCCCCTTGACCCCCTTCGGGGCCGGCGCCTCCGGCAGCGACAGGCGCGCGAGCGCCTCCCGCCAGAGCGTGTCCAGCGGGAGCTTGTGCGTCGACGTCTCCCCGGTCGCGTCGGTGTGGGCGCCGCAGGCGCAGCGGTTCCACACCGTGGCCCGGCCGCAGGCCGGGCAGCGGCGCACCCCGAGCTCGACCTCGAACGGCGCCGTCGCGCTCTTGCGGGCCGCGTCGGGGACCGAGCGGCCGGTCCCGCCGGCCTCGCCGACCGGGAACAGGCCGTGGACGTTCGGCTGCATCGCCCGGAAATGCGCCTTCTCCGGACGCCCGACCCGCCCGCCGACGCGGGAGGGTCCGCGGGCCCGGATCGGTAGGCCGGCGAGGCGACTGACGTAGGCGAGCGGGTCCTCGTCGACCGGGTCCAGCGGCGTTCGGCGCACCAGCGCGGGGCCGTCCGGCTCCAGCCCGAGCCCGAGCACCAGCCCGGCGCTCGCCTCCGGCGCGCCGACCAGTCGGCCCCGGTCGGTCGGACGGAACAGCAGGCCGAGACGGATCAGCGGCTCCCGCCAGGCCGGGTCGAGGGGCAGCTCCAGGGCACCGTCGACCCAGCGCCCGTCCCGCTCGACGAACTCGGAGAGCGCGCGGATCTCGCCGGGGGTGAGGTCGTGCCAGAACAGCAGCCACCGGGGGTGCAGCGGCACCCCCGCGCTCCGCGCGATCCCGACGGCCCGCTCGAAGGTGGCCCCCGCCTCGGCGACGGTCAGGTCGACCGACGCGGCCCGGAGCTCCTGCGCGTGGCGGTCCAGCGAGTACGCTCCCGGGACCAGCGCCCGGTTGTTCTCGAGGAACTCGCCGAAGCCGACCAGGATCTCCCCCAGGTCGACGATCCGACGGATGTGCGGCAGGGCCCGCT
>JASHYB010000197.1 GCA_030043255.1 Thermoplasmata archaeon
AAGTGAGCGTCCGCGCGAATTCCTCGAGGCTGACGTGCGCCGTGCGGTCCGGACCGTACGCCCGCTCGATGTCAGCTGCCTCCTCGGCCCACGGGCCCGGGCGACCGAGCGCTCCCGGCCGGCCCGGGGCTGCCGTGATCCCCCAGGCGGGGGCGATCGTGAGCGCCCGGCCGGTGCGCGGCCGCAGCCGCGAGAGACGCCGGTGCGGGGGCCAGTCCCAGGGCCCGTCGACGCTCCGCGGCAGCGGCCGTCCCGCCCGCCGGTACACTCGGATCGGAAAACCGGCGCGGGCGAGGTTGCGACCGGCGGTCAGGACCTCGTCGATGTCCCCGAGCCCGCCGCCGACGATCGCCGGCAGGAGGTAGACCTCCGCTCCGGCCGAACGCGGGTCAGCTGCTCGGGCGGTAGAGCGTGAAGTGCCCGAACGCGTCGTGGAACCCCACCTCCCGCAGCGCGCCGACGGCGGCGACGCTCGTCTCCGCGACGCTCGTGGCGATCCGGCTCGGCCGCCGCGCGGCCAGCCAAGCCCCCGCGGTGGCGATCAGTTCCTGGAGGAGCGGGGCCGGAAGAGCTCCGGCGACGATAGGGGTCCCGAGATGCGCCGCGTCGGTCAGGCTGCTCACGCTCGCCTGGACGAACCCCTCCGCCCCCTGGCCCCGGTCGACGACCCACGCCGCGACCTCGGCCTCGAAGAGCCGGTCCGCCCAGTTGCTGGCGCCGATCTCGCGGGCCCGGACGGGGAGGACGTCCCAGACCTGGGCCGGGGTAGTGCTCGCCGCGACGCCGGCCAGCGGCTCGGCGTCCGGTCGCCGGAACGCTCGGACGGAACCGGAAGCCACGGGCGCAACGATCGAGCTCGGCGCGTCGTGGACCATGAACATCTGGTGGTCGAGCGTGCGGTAGCCGAGCCCCTCGTAGAGGGCCCGGGCGCTCGCGTTCGCGTCGAGCACGCGCAGGGCGACGTACGGCCGGCCGCGCCGGGACGATTCCCGGTGCGCCCGCTCCAGCAGCGCCTTCGCGAACCCCCGGCGGCGGTACTCCGGTGCGACGACGACCGTGCTGATGAAGCCGGCCCGCTGGGCGAAGGCGAGCAGCGTCGTCCCGGCGACCGTCCCGTCCTCCTCCGCGACGTAGAGGTGGAACGGGGAGCGGCGGAACGCCGCCAGCAGGCCGAGGAGCAGCCGCAGGTCCGGCCGGTACAGCCGGCGCATCAGCCGCTCGTAGCCCTCCGGCCGCGTGCCGAGGATCGCTTCCTCCTCGGGGAACTGGCTCTTGAGCAGCGCGAAGAACCGCGTCGCGTCCGACCGCCGGAACTCCCGGATCCTCAAGGCCCGTCCCCGTCCGAGGCCCGCCGGCCCCACGCAGCCTCAAGAAGCTGTCCCACCGTCGGAGGGGCCCCGGCGCCGGCCCGGCCCGGGAAGGCCGGTCGGCTGGGACGGGCACGCAGTTCGGGGGAGAGGCGTTCGCCGGCCCGCCGCAGCGCCCGGCCCACCTCCTCGCCGGGAGGCCGGACCGCGAGGCGCGCCAGCGCCGCCACCGCGGTCTCGAACAGGATCCCGTCGGCATGCTGCGCCGGGAGGCCCTCGTCGCCGGAGAGGGACGAATCGGCCTCGAACGGCAGCGGCGCGAGCTCCAGCAGTCGGGCGAGCGGCTCCCGCGCGGAGCGATCCCCGATCTCCCCGAGCGCCCAGCAGGCCGCGACGCGGACCTCCGGGGCCCGGTCGCCGAGCGCCGCACCCAGCCGCTCGGCGGCGCGGCGGGCGCGCAGGCAGCCGAGCCCGTAGGCGGCGCCCCGGCGCGGCCAGGGATGTGGGTCGGCCAGGACCCCCAGCAGACGCTCGACGTCCGACCGGGTCCCGAGGGTGCCCAGCGCGCTCGCCGCCGCGCCGCGGACCGACCAGACCGGATCGGCCAGCGCGTCGCGGGCGACCGGTCGCCCCCGCGGATCCCCGATCTCGCCGAGAGCGTGCAGCGCGCAGACGCGGAGCCAGGACTGCGGGGCGCCGGCGAGCCGCACGAGCCGCGGCACGGCGCGCCGGTCGCCGATCCGTCCGAGGGCGACCGCCACCGACGGCTTCTCCCAGGTCCCCGGCCCGTCCAGGCGGAGCAGCAGCGCCGGGACGGCCGTCCGGTCGCGCCGTCGGCCCAAGGCGACCGCCGCCGCGGCCCGGACCCGCGCCGCCGGGTCGCGCAGGAAGCTCCGCAGCCGGGCCCGCTCGCGCGGCGACGAGCCGCTCGCGCGACCCAGCGCCAGGACCGCCGCGCGCCGCACCCGGTCCGACGGGTCGGCGAGCAGCCCGTCGAGCGCGTCCGTCGCCTCCGGTCCTCCGAGCTCGCCGAGGAGCGCAGCGACCCCCTGCCGGGTCGCCGGGGAGTCCTCCCGGGCCCGAATCCGCAGCACGGCGACCACCGCGCGCCGGCGCTCGTCGGGGGAGGGGGCGGCCGCCGGCCGGGGCGGGCCCGTGGCCCGTCGTCCCCGCCGTCCTGCCCCGGCCCGGTCCGCCACGGCCGGCAAAGCGGGCGCCGGGAGAAAACGTACCGAGCCGGACGGCGTCAACTGGCCGGGCCGCCGGCCACGGCGAGCGCCCGCTGGGCCGGCGCCTGCGCGGAGCGGTACGGCGCGCGCGCCGGCCGCTCCGGCGCCCCCCAGCGGGCGAGCAGCGCCTCCCGCCGCACGCCGAACGGGGCGAGGAGCGTCTCCGCCTCCCGCGCGAGGAGCTCGAGGTAGGCGCCGGCGTCGTACCGCTCGCTCCCGTCCAGCAGCTCGGCGGCGCGGACCCGTTCCCGGAACGAGCGGCTCCGCCGGTCGACGATCACGTAGCGGACCATCTCGCCGGCGTCGCGGGGGACGCCGGCGTTCGCCAGCTGGCGGAGCGCGGCGACCGCGTCGGTGAACGTGACGAACGCTTCGGGGGCCTGCCCGAGCCGGTGGGCGAGCAGCAGCTCGTCGGCCGGCCAGGCGCCGGCGGCGATCCGCTCGGCGAAGAGGTCGGCGCGGGCGAGCGCCCGCGGCACCAGCGCGCGGAGCGCGTCGGCGTCGCGCGCCCGCCGGAACAGCTCCAGGAGCTCCAGCTCGAAGCGGCGCAGCGCGGCCGGCGTGTCGTGCCGCCGCCCCCCGATCCCGCGGAGCTTGAACTCGCCGTTCTCGTAGAGGCCGTAGTAGCGGTTCGGCACCCCGAGGCCGTGGGTCACCGCCGGCAGGAAGACGATCCAGCGGTAGCGGCCCTCGTAGCCGAGCGGCAGGCCGAACCGCGCGCTCGCCCGGCGGGCGAACTCCTCCGCCTCCGGTGGCCGCGCCGGCTCGAGCGGCCGCAGCCAGAGGGAGTCGACGATCCCGTGGACGACCCGGTAGCCGGCCGCCTGGGCGTCCGCGATCAGGCTCGCGAGCAGCTCGCGCGCGTAGGCGTTGATCGCCTCGTGGCACTCGATCCGGCCGAACCGCGCGTTGCGGTAGCCCTGGTAGCCGAAGGCGGTGACGAGGATCCACTTGAGCATCTTGACCCGCTGGCGCAGGCTGCGGGCCTCCTCCGCGGGGAGCCCGGGGCGCCGGAGCGCCGCCTTGTAGGCGAGGCGGCGGGCTAGGAGCGGCTCGAGCGTGCGGGGGATCAGCCCCTGGCGCCGGGTGCAGGAGCGGTAGCCGAGCCCGGGGGCCCGCAGCGGGCTCGCCGGGCAGCAGCGGCACTCCAGCGTCTCGGCGGAGAGGTTCTGGCGGACCATCAGGTGCGGGTACAGGCTCGCGAAGTCGAACTCCTCGACGTGGTCCTCGACGCCGACCGGCGGGAGCAGGATCACCCCGCCGCGGTCGGAGGCGACCAGCGTCTCGGCGGTCCGGAACCCCTCGGGCCGGTTCTTCTTCCACGGGACGTGGACGCCGGCCGCGAGGGCGTGCGCCATCTCCATCGCCGTGAAGCAGGTCCCCGGCGACTGCCGCGCGATCGTCTGGAGCGACAGGCGCGACAGGCGCGCGGCGTCGACCAGCCCGGCGAGCTCGGCGTCCTCGTAGAGGAACGAGTTCGCCCGGTCGATGTGGAACCGGCCCGGGACCGGGTACGTCGCGGCCCGGTGCAGGACCCGGCCGTAGGAGGTGAACGAGCGGGCCGGCCGCGCCGGGCCGAAGGCGACCGGCTCCCGGCCGAGGGCGAACGCGCCCGGCCCGAGGCCGCAGGCCGCCGCGCGCCGGTACAGCCACGGGAGGTCGAACGCGTCCCCGCCGTCGGTGAGCAGGACGTCCGGCTCCTGGCGGGCGAGCTCGGCGGCCAGCGCCAGGAGGAGCGCCTCCTCCGGTCCGTCCAGCGCCACGGCGCCGAGGCGGACGGTGCCGAGCCGGGCGTCCGGCGGCGGGATCCGGCCCCGGCGCTCCCCCGCGAGGCGGACCTCCAGCCGCGCGGCCTGCAGCGGCGGGCTCCGGTAGTCGATCGTCTCGGGCCCCTCGGTCGCGACAATCGCCGCGCCGTGTCCGCGGACCGGGGCGAACGGGTAGAGCCCGTGCTCGAGGTGGTAGAGCTGCGGCGGCGTGAGGTCGACGTCGTACAGCGTGAACGACCGGTAGCCGCCGCCCGCGTCGATGGCGCGGGCGAGCGCCCGGCGGCCCGGGTTGAGCGTCGGGACGATCCGGGCGAGCGTCCGCGGGCGCCGGTCGAACAGCGACGGCCGGCCGACCGCGAGCTCGGCGGAGGCGACGGCCGGCTCGTCCCGGAGCCGGCGGACGAGGGCGCGCAGCTCGTCGCGCGGGCCGCCGACCAGGAACGGGGGGCGGTACTCGACCGCCACCCGCCGGGGGCGGCCCCCGCCGCGGCCCTTCACCCAGAGGACCACCGAGCGGCCGTCCGGGCTCTCCGTGATGTCGAGCAGCCAGCCGTCCGGCTCGGCCCCCGCCACGGTCAGCGCGTCGGGTCCCGCTCCCCGCGCTCCGCGCGGAGCCGCCCGGCCAGGTCGGTGAGGACCGACAGGAGGATCGCCTCCAGGAGGTCCGGGCTCCCGACGTACGTCGCCTGGGCGGCGTAGCGGCGGGCGCCGGTGCGGACGAGCTCGAACGCCGCCCGGTCCTCCGGGGTCGTGAGCAGCCGCGCGAACGCGTCCCAGCGCTTCATCCGCTCCTCGAGCGCCTGGCGGTACGTCGGGGCGGTACGTCCCACGCGATCACCTCCTCGGCCGCGCGGCCGCCGCCGAACGCCTCCAGCCCGAGCTGCCCGGCCGCGCGGGCGACCAGCGTCAGGCGGGCGTCGTCCCGCAGCGCCCGGAGGCGGAGCGCGCTCGGCCCCCGCTCCAGGCGGACGTAGTCGGCCCAGCGGGGTCCGTCGTCGGCGAGCCCGGGGAACCGCTCGAGGCCGTCCGGCCCGAGGGTGAGGAGCAGGGGGAGAGCGGAGCGACGCACGACCTCGGCGAGGCCCCGGGCGACCTGGCGGAGGAGGGCGTCCCGCTCGTCGTCCGGGGTCTCCCCGTCCCAGAACAGCGCCGGGAGGTCGTGCCCGACCAACAGGGTCGCCGGGTGGGCGCGGAGCTCGCGGAGCCAGCCGTCGACGAGCGCCACCATCTGGTGGGCGGTGAACGCCCGGGCGAGGCGGACCCGGCGCAACGTCGCGCCGGCGTCCAGGCCGAGGGCGCGGCCGAGCTCCCCGACGCGGTACGGGTGGAACCGGTTCGCCCCCTCCAGGAGCGAGACCCGCCCGCGGACCGTCGCGCTCGCGGCGTAGAGGAGCTCGAGGAGCGGCTCGACCGCGACGCTCGGGCCGCTCCAGACCGTCACCTCCCCGGGGGCGAGGTGGCGGGCGATCCAGGGGAACAGCGCCGGCGCGCTCGGGAGGATCGCGCGGGGCCGACGGGGCCGGGCGGCGCGGGAGAGGACGGAGCGCCTCGGCGGAGGGGAGGGGGCGCGGTCGACCGGCCGGAACGGCGCGAGCGGCTCGACCGCCTCCTCCGGCCCGGGCGGGGCGAACGCCTCCGCTAGGGGCTCCGGAACGAACGACGGCGCGACGGCGAGCGCGGCGGGCATCCAGGACCTCGCCGGTCTCGAGCGGCCGGGCCGCTCTAAAGCGCCGGTTCGGGGGACGGTGAAACAGCGTCGAGAACCGGCGGTTTCACCGGAGGACGAACGTGGGGGAAACGTTGGGGAAGGGTACGGGGGAGGGTTGGGGGTTCATCTAGGCGGACAGCGTCACCCGGCCGGGGTGGGGCGATGAGCTCCAAGGCGCTGGTCGTAGCGGTGGTCGTCGCGGCGATACTAGGGTGGACCGGGTTCGTGGCGGGAGGGCTCGTGCATCCCGTCGCGGCCACCTCGGGGGCCCCGGCCCCCGTCGCGGGGGCTCCGGCGCCCGCGGCCCCGGCCCGGGGGACCGCCTTCGCTCCCTCGACCTCGACGAGCGCCCCGACCACGATCTCCTCCGCCGCCCGCCTCGCGGCGACGCTCGCCGACCTCCCGAGCAGCGTGAGCCAGGCCCCCTGGGTCGCGTCGCTCACGCAGTCCGGCTCCAAGCTCAAGCCGCTGACCTCCCTGCCGAACCTCAACCTCCTCGAGCACCCGGCGACCTCCGTCGCCGACCAGGTCTACCCCGGCTACGTCGCCCAGCCCGCGCCGCTCGGCCTCGCGGACTTCGGCCTCGGCGCGACGACGTACGCCTACACCACGCCGCACTTCCTCGGCCAGCTGACCCTGAACGCCCCGCCGAACGTGACCGACCCGGCCTCGACCGGCGTGGTCGAGCCCGGCGGCGCCACGCTGGGCTACGTCGGCAGCATGAACGAGTTCGGCGTCCAGCTGAACACCGTCACCACGAACATCAGCATCCCCGGGTCCAGCGACGGGGTCTTCTGGACCCAGAACGTCGTCGACTGGAACGACACCGGCATCCACTTCGTCGACGACACCTTCAACTTCAGCTCCGGCGACCCGGTCATCTTCGCCGGCACGATCTACTCCGGCTGCAACAACAACAGCTCGGGCGTCGACACCATCCTGGACGCCTACGGCGGGGTCTTCCAGTGCGTCGGCGGGACCGTCCCGGTCAGCCCGGCGTCGTACCCGGTGACCCTGCAGCTCTACAACAACGCCTCGGTGAACGCCGAGAACCGCGACCAGGTCGCCTACGGCTACCGCATCGTGGAGGCCGGCACCGGCGAGGTCTTCACCGGCTACAGCGACATCGTCGTCTTCAACAGCACCGGCGCCCCCGCGAGCCCGCCGCCGAACGCTCCGGCGTTCTCGGTCAGCGGCTTCGCCCCGACCGCGCTCGGCCTGCTGCGCGACGCCGAGCTGGACCTGGTCGGGGACATCGGCGGCGACAACGCCGTCTTCCGCTCGTTCAACGGCACGCTGAACCTGGAGTACTCCAACCTGAGCGCCGGTGGCTGGACCAACGTCCCGTCCGCGTACAACTTCGGCGCCGACACCGGCGAGACCTCCACGGGGCTCGCCGACTACTGGGCGCCGAACGAGACGCTGGTCGCGAACCAGGGTCCCTCGATGCTCTACGGCCTCTGGCACGCCGTGCCGTCGGTCTCCGTCGCCTCCGGCGACCTGCACCTCGCCGGCACCATCACCCCGTCCTACGGCTTCGTCTTCGTCAGCAACACCCCGCCCGTGCTGGACCCGCTGGCCGGCGCCAACAACTCGTCCAACGCCACCTTCGACAACATGAGCTGGATGCCGACGAACAGCTCGGGCGCCTTCAACACCTACCTGCCGCCGCTGGGCCCGCCGTGGACCAGTCAGTACTACGTCCAGGCGTTCGCCGACGGCTCGGAGGAGGTGAACGGCACGGCGGTCACCGCCAACACGACCGACTACACGCTGAGCCTGCCGCTCGCGCCGGGGACGCTGGACGCCCCGCTCTACGCCTTCTCGAACGCGCAGGCGGCGCAGCTCGCCGCGAACGTGACCGGCTCGTCGTCGGTGCCGTACACGTTCAGCGATCTCGTGCTGAACGTCAACTTCTCCTTCGCCCACCTCAACGACTACGACTATCCGTCCTTCGAGATCGTCCTGGCCGAGGGGGTCAGCCAGGCGCTCACGATCCACAACGTCTCCCAGGGGAACGACTCGCCCGCCGGCAACTTCTACCTCTCGGACGGTCCGGCGTACGGCCTGCTCTACCCGGCGCCGTACGTGCTCGGGCCCGCGCCGAACTACACCTCGCAG
>JASHYB010000036.1 GCA_030043255.1 Thermoplasmata archaeon
CTCGTCCAGGTGGTGGCCACGGACGTCGGCGGGAGCTCCGCTCCGCCCGCGAAGTTCGCCGTCACCGTCCCGTCGATCAGCGTGAGCCCGGGGTCAGGGGCCGTGGGGTCCACCGTGACCGTCAAGGGCCAGGGATTCTCGGCCGATACGCCGCTGGTCTCGCTGGTCTTCGACGGTCAGCCGGTCGGCACCTGCTCGCTCGGCGGGTCGCTGACCAGCGGCTCTCCCGGCGCCGGGGGAGCCGGAGCGTTCTCCTGCTCGTTCCCGGTACCCAGCGGCACGACCGGTACCAGCGTAATCGCGACCGACGCCAGCGGCGCGGTGGCGTCCGGCAAGTTTGTCGTGACCGCCCCTCCTTCGAGCTCTCCGGCGTCCGCGGTCCACCTCAGCTGGGAGTCGGTGGCGCTCAGCCTGCTACGGACGAGCGCCCGGGACCTCGACTCGGGACGGGTCGGGCTGGCGTGACCTGAGGGGCCGCACCGGCGCGGCTAGGGGCGCTCCGCCTCGGAACGCTGAGGCGACGCCGGCGCCGCCTCCGAAGCGGCGTTCCGGGTGACCACGAGGGCGACCGCGCCGTTGAGCGCGCATCCGATCCACCGGTAGCGTAGGCGGTGCCGGCGGCGGAACTCCCGCCAGGCCCGCTCCTCGTCCTCCGGGAACAGCCCGCAGAACTCGTCGAAGACGACCACGGTCCCTGTCCGGACCCGGTCCCCGAGCGCCGAAAGGATGGTCCGCGTCGACGAGTAGAGGTCGCAGTCGACGTGCAGGAAGGCCACCGGCCGCGGGCCCTGGCTCGCGAGGAAACCGGGCAGGGTCTCCGAGAACCACCCGGGCACCAGCGTCACTTCGGGCCGCACCTCGGGCAGTTGCCGTCCCGTCGTGAAGGTCCCGGCAGGGATGCGGGGGGTCCAGGCCTGAGGGAGCCCCTCGAAGGAGTCGAATCCGACGATCGGTCGGCGGGCGCGCTCGGCGATGTGGTTGATGGAGGCGCCGCGATAGACGCCGAACTCGAGCCACAGACCGTCGAGACGGACCTCGCCGAGCGCCCGGTCGAGGAGCTCGAAGCGGTCGGCGGTGAACAGCCTCCCCCTCGCCGGCAGGCCGAGGACGGCCCATTTGGCCAGCTGGGCGGAGTTGGTGACCCCGGCCGACAGGGCGTCCAGCCATCGTCGGGGGAGCGAGCTCGGGTGCCGCCCGACGATGTCGGCCCGGGTCGACCCGAGCCAACTCCGCAGGGAGGCCGACGCGGATCGCGTTGCCGGTCCGGCCCCGGTGCTCGCCACGCCTCTCCGGTTCACCGCCAACGACGGCGGCCTGGTCGTCGCGCCCAAGCGAGGTTCGGGGGGTTCATCCGTCTGCCGTCCACGGGCTGGGGTTCCGCGGCCCGGGAAACCCCAAACGGAGGGCGACCGAGCGGAAAGCGGAAATAGCGCTTCCGGGCTGATATCAGCAGTGTACCTGGCGGAGTCGCGTCTTCCCGGGGTGAGCATCGTCATCCCGGCCTGGAACGAGGAGGACCGACTCGCTCGGACCCTGGACCGCTACCTGCCCTCGCTTCTCGCCCGGGGCTACCCCTACGAGGTGATCGTCGTCGCCGACGGCGACCAGGACCGCACCGTCGAGGTCGCCGGGCGCTACGCCGACCGCAAGGTCCGGGTGCTGAGCTTTCCGAACAAGCTGGGCAAGGGCGGAGCGATCCTCGAGGGCATGCGCGCCGCCCGGCACGAGTACGTGGGCTACCTGGACGCCGACGGACCGATCTCGCCGAACGAGCTGTACGACCTCGTCGGCCATCTGAAGGAGGTGGACTGCGTCGTGGCCTCCCGATGGGTCCGGGGGGCCTCCGGCGTCGAGACGGAGCCGCTGGTCAATCGTCTGGCCGGAAGACTGTGGAACGTCCTGACCCGCTCGCTGCTGTTCCTTCCGTTGCGCGACACCCAATGCGGCGCCAAGTTCTTCCGGGAGTCGGTCGTGCGACCGCTGCTGCGGACCGTCACCCTGACGAACCGCGCCTTCGACGTCGACTTCCTCTACCACATGCGTAAGCGGGGCTTCCGGGTGAAGGAGGTCCCCGTCCGCTGGGGCCACGATCCGGCCACGAGGATGCCGATCGGCCGGGCGATACCGGTAATGTTCGCGTCGCTGCTCGGGGTGCGGGTCATGAACTCGCCGGTCCGGCGGATCGTCCCGGACAAGCTCGTGACCTGGTTCCTGACCGAATTCGGGTCGACCTAGCACGTCGACCGGTCGGGCGCGACCGGAACCGGGCAGGCTCGGTCGAGACTACGCTCTGACCTCAGCCGGGGGGCGCAGCCGCGCGTAGAGCTCCAGCACGCCCCGTCGAGCGGCCGCGAGCGCGCGGGAGAGGTCCGGGGCGCAGGGTCCCCGTTGACTGGCCCGGAGGACCGCCCGTCGAAGGGCGGCCACGAGCGCCTGCCGGTCCCCCGCGGGAACGAACTCGACCTCGGTACCCAGCAGCTCGGCGGTCTCCCGGAGCTGGGGGCTGTCGTAGGCGACCACGGTCTGCCGCGCCAGCGTTCCGAGATTCATCACCCCCGACTGACCGCCCGTCGCGGCGTAGGGCAGGACCAGGACCTGATGCTGGGCGAACAGCTCCAGCAACCGCTCGTCCGGCACGGTCCCTCGGAAGGCGAAGGCGTCGGGGCGGTACTGCTGCTCCAGCCGGTCCAGGACGTCGGCGAACTCCGGGAAGCCGACGTTGGCCGCCCCCGCGACCGTGACCCGAAAGCACAGGCCCGACGTCCTCAGCTCGTGCAGGGCCTTCAGGGCCCCCGGGAGGTCCTTCTGGGGCCCCCACGCCCCGAACAGGAGGATCCCCGGACGCTCGGCGGCCCCAAGCTCCGGAACAGGAGGGCGGGAGGAGGGCACCGCGGCGACCTGCGCCAAGGACAGGTAGGCCGCGTCCATGTACGGCAGGAACAAGGGCGTCGCGCCGACCGAGAAGTGCCGAGCGATCGTCGTGGCCTGGTCCCTCAAGGGGACCACGACGTCGGTCAGGCGGAGCAGGGCGTACTCAATGACCCGAAGGAGCAGCCGCGTCGCCCGGCCGGGGGCGTAGCCGAGG
>JASHYB010000198.1 GCA_030043255.1 Thermoplasmata archaeon
CCGGGGCCGGGCCTCGCGGTGCGCGTCAGCGGGCCGGTCGACCGGGAGCGGGTGCGTCGGGCGCGCGTCGCCAACGCCGTCGTCGAAGAGGAGGTGGAGCGGGCGGTCGCCGCGGGGGAGCTGGCTCGTCCCTGGCAGTACTTCGCCGTCCTTCTGGACGCGCCCACGGTCGGGGTGACCGGCGACAACCGGGTCCACGGCGATGCGGTGAGCGTGCGGATCGTCGAGTCGACCGACGCGATGACCGCGACGGCGATGCCGGTGCCCGCGGCGGTGCTCGGCAGGATCTCGAGGCGGATCACGCGCGAGCTGCCGGCCCAGGTCGTCCGGGTCCTCTACGACGTGACCGACAAGCCCCCGGCGACGATCGAGTGGGAGTGAGCCCGGCCGGGACGGGAGGTCGGGCGGCCGGTCGTCCCCGGTGAAGGCTATCTACCCGGGCCTTCCCTGCGCGAGGCGATGAAGGCCTCCCCGGCGTCGACGACCCGGACGATCCGCATCCCCGAGGAGCTCGCCCGCAAGCTCGAGTCCCGGCTCGAGGGCTCCGCCTTCGACTCGGTCGACGCGTTCGTCGCGTTCGTCCTGGGCCGCCTGCTCGAGGAGCAGAGCGGGCCCGGCTTCAGCGAGGAGGACGAGCGGGCGCTGAAGGAGCGGCTCCGCTCCCTCGGGTACATCGACTAGCGCGGCCGCCAACGCTTTGGTCGGCGGCCCGGTCGATCCGGGGTGCTGCGCTGCCCGTTCTGCGGGGCGGAGGAGACCGACCGCTTCGACCTCGAGGGCCGGCGGTTCCTGGTCTTCGGCTGCATGTTCACGCCAGAGGTCGACCCCCGGCTCGGGGAGCGGGAGCTTAACGAGCACCTCGCCTCGGCGTACCGCGCGGACGGTTCCGGGGCGTACTTCCGCCGGATGTGCGACCGGCTCCACCTGTACGTCACCCGGGGCGAGCCGGCACGGGCCCTGGGAGCCCGGTCCCCCCCGGACGCCCCGCCCGAACGGCCCGGTCCGTAGCGCCCGCGTCCCGGGCTAGCGGGCCGCCGGCGGCACGCGGGCCAGGACCGGCTCGGTCGGAACGAGGTGCCGGGAGAGGCCGAGCTCCTCGGGGGTCGCCCCGAGCGCGAGTCCCACCAGCTGCGGAAGGTGGAAGACCGGCATGTCGAGGGGCTGACCGACCAGCTTCGCCGCCGGCGCCTGGTAGGCGTCCAGCGAGATGTGGCAGAGCGGGCAGGGGGTCGCCATCGCCTGCGCGCCGTGCTGCCGGGCGTCCAGGATCTGGTGGCCGGCGATCCGGCCCGCCGTCTCCGGCTTGACGAACTGCACGGGGAAGCCGCAGCAGAGGACCCGGCCGCGGTACAGCACCGGCTCGGCGCCCAGCGCGGCGAGCAGGTCCTCGAAGGCGTGCGGCTCCTCCGGCGACTCCCACCGGAGCTCGTCGGACGGGCGGAGCAGATGGCAGCCGTAGAACGCGCCGACCTTCAGCCCGGCCAGCGGCCGCCGGACCTTCTGGCGGATCGCCGGGAGCCCCACGTCCTCGACGAGGACCCGCAACAGGTGGGTCACCCTCGAGCTCCCACGGTAGGTGATGCCGATCGGCCGGAGCGCCCCGTCGACCTTGGCCCGGACCGCCGGGTCGGTCATGCGCAGCTTCGCGAGCGACAGCATCCCCTGGCAGGTCGAGCAGATCGTCATCAGGTCGAGGCCGGCGGCCTCGGCGATCGCGAGGTTCCGGGCGTTGATCGCGACGTTCAGCACCTCGTTCGCCTCGTCGACGAACCCCGAGCCGCAGCAGGAGAACTTCGGGAACTCGACCAGCTCGATCTCCAGCGCCCGGCAGACGAACCGGGTCGCCATGTCGAGCTCGCGGCCGGACTCCTGCGCGACGCAGCCGGGGTAGTAGGCGAGCTTCACCGCCCCCCCTCCGGACCGAGCGCCCGGTAGATCTGCTCCAGCTCCTCCCGGCCCTCGATCGGCCGGGGCCGGTGCGCCACCTCCGGCTTCTTGCGCCAGATCTTGATCCCGTGGGGCAGCTGCGGCAGGGTCCCGAGCACCCCGAAGGTCTGGCGAACCAGCTTCGTCTCGTTGAGCAGGCCGGCCCCGCGGAGGTTCTCCGCGAAGGCGACGGCGTGGCGCGAGCCGCGCTCGGTCGCCCCCTGCGCCGCGATCGCCATCTCCTTGAGGTCGCGGATGCGCTCGCTCGGACGCACGTCCTTCGGGCAGGCCTCCGTGCAGAGGTGGCAGCGCAGGCAGAGCCAGAGCCCCTCGGTCTGGATCCGGACGAGCCGGTCCTGGTGCGCGGCGTCCCGCGGGTCGACGACGAAGCGGTAGAGCTTGGCCAGCGCCATCGGGCCGGGGAACGCCGGGTCGGCGGCGACCGCCGGACAGGCGGAGTAGCAGGCGGCGCAGGAGATGCAGCGCGGGGTGTCGTGGAACCGCGCGACCTCCGCCGGCGTCATCGGGTTCGGCTTGCCCTCCGGCATCGGATGGTACGGGTCGAGCTTGAGGTGCGGCTCGATGCTCCGGTAGTCCCGCCAGAACGGGCTCTGGTCGACGACCAGGTCCCGCACGACCGGCTGGTTCGCCATCGGCTCGACGACGATCCGGCCGTGCCGCTCGATCTCGGGGCCGACCGGGGTCTCGCAGGCGAGCCGGCTCTTCGCGTTGATCCGCATCGCGCAGGACCCGCAGATCGCGCTACGGCAGCTGTAGCGCAGGCTGAGCGTCGGGTCCGTTTCGGCCCGGATCCGGAGCAGCGCCGAGAGCACCGGCGTGTGCGGAGCGAGGTCGAGCTCGTAGCGGCGGAACGACGGGGCCGGGTCGGTCCCGGGCTGGAAGCGGTACACCTCGAGGGGGACGTGGACGGTGTCCACCGCCATCAGTAGACCCTCTCGGTCGGCTCGTACTTCGTGAACCCCACCGGGGCGTAGTCCAGCACCGGGCCGGACGGGCCCTTGCGGGCGATCGTGTGGCGCATCCACCGGGCATCGTCCCGCTTCGGATAGTCGGTCCGCGAGTGCGCCCCCCGGCTCTCGGTCCGGGCGAACGCCCCGACGACGATCACCTCGGCCAGCTCGAGCAGATGGCCGGTCTCCAGCGCGTCGGTGAGGTTGAGATTGTACACCTGCGAGCGATCGACGACCCGGACCTTCTCGAACCGCCGGCGCAGCTCGCGGACCCGGCGGAGGCCCTCCATCAGACCGGCCTCGTCGCGGAAGATCCCGACGTACTCCTCCATCGTCCGCTGCAGCTCGGTGCGCAGGGTCGACGGGTCCTCGCCGTCGGCCCGGCTCGACCAGGCCCGCAGCGGGGCGGTCGCCTCGTCGAGGTCGCTCTCGTGCATTTCCGGGGTCGGCGCGGTCGATGCGTAGGCGGCGGCGGCGATCCCGGCCTCCCGCCCGAACACCAGCGTCTCCAGCAGCGAGTTGCCGCCGAGCCGGTTCGCTCCGTGGATCGACACGCACGCCGCCTCGCCGGCGGCGTACAGCCCGCGCACGTTCGTCTCGGCCCGGACGTTCGTGCCGATCCCGCCCATCATGTAGTGCTGGGCCGGGTAGACCGGGATCGGCTCGGTGACCGGGTCGATCCCCGCGAACCGCCGGGCGAAGTCGCAGATCTCGGTGAGGCGCGATTCGATCCGCTCCTTACCCAGATGCATCAGCTCGAGGTGTACGTAGCCGCCGTACGGCCCGGAGAACCCCCGACCCTCCTTGATCTCGGTGACGATCGCCCGGGAGACGACGTCCCGCGAGGCGAGCTCCTGGACGTGCGGCGCGTAGCGCACCATGAAGCGCTCCCCGCTCGCGTTCTTCAGGAGTCCTCCCTCGCCGCGGGCCCCCTCCGTGATCAGGATGCTCGACTCCAGGAGCGCGGTCGGGTGGAACTGGACGAACTCCATGTCCTTGAGCGCCGCGCCGCTCTCGTAGGCGGCCGCGATCCCGTCGCCGGTGCAGCTGTGGGCGTTCGTCGTACGGCCGTAGACGCGGCCCGCCGGACCGGTGGCGAGGACCACCGCCTTCGCGCTGATCTCCTGGAACTCGCCGTTGGTCCGGTCGAACGCGACCAGCCCGTGGACGCGGCCGTCGCGCACGACCAGGCGCGTGAGGTCCCACTCGTCGTAGAGCGTCAGGTTCTCGCTGCCGAGCCGCTCCCAGAGCGCCTGCAACAGGGCGAGGCCGGTGCGGTCGGCGGCGTAGATCGTCCGCGGAAAGTGGGCCCCGCCGAACGGGCGGCGGGCGAGCGAGCCGTCGTCGCTCCGGCTGAAAATCGTGCCGAAGTGCTCCATCTCGACGACGATCGGGCCGGCCTCGCGGCAGAAGAACTCGATCGCGTCCTGGTCGCCGAGGTAGTCGGAGCCCTTCACCGTGTCGAAGATGTGGGTGTCGACGGAGTCCTCGGCGCCGACGGCGGCGTTGATCCCGCCCTGCGCGGCCCCGGAATGCGAGCGCAGCGGATGGAGCTTGGAGACGATCGCGACGTCGCGGCCGGCCTGGACCGCCGCGAGGGCGGCGCGCTGGCCGGCGAGCCCGGCGCCGACGACGACCACCTCGTGACGCTGCATCGGCGGCGGCCCCGAGCGGTGCCGGACTATAACCCCGGCCCGGCGCGCGCGGGCCGGCTCCCGAAGAAACCGGCTCGCCCGAGGTGCGTCGGTAGCTCCGGCGTAAGCGCTGCGTGAGCCCTTAAATAGCGAGCCCGGGTCGGCCCCGCGTCGCTCAGCTCGAGCGAAGGTGTATCGATGCAGGGGGTCGCCGAAGTCGCGCCCGAGGACCGCTACCGGACCGGGACGACGACCATCGGGATCGTGGCGCGGGACGGCGTCGTGCTCGCGACGGAGCGCCGGGTCACCGCCGGCAACATGATCCAGAACAAGACGGCCCAGAAGCTGTTCAAGATCGACCAGAACGTCGGGATCACGATCGCCGGCTACGTCGGCGACGCGCAGGTCCTGACCCGCTACCTGCGCGCCGAGGTCTCCCTGTACCGCCTGCGCCGCAGCGCCCCGCTCTCCACCGAGGGGGCGGCGACGCTCCTCGCGAACATCCTGTCCGGCAACCGCTACTACCCGTACCTCGCCTGGATGATCGTGGGCGGGGTCGACGCGAAGGGCGGCCACATCTTCTCGGTCGACCCGGCCGGCGGCTGCATCGAGGACAGGTTCGTCTCGGTCGGCTCCGGCTCGCCGTTCGCCTACGGGATCGTCGAGGAGGGCTACTCCCGCGACATGTCCAGCTCGGACGCGGTCGACCTCGCGCTGCGCGGGGTCACGGCCGCCATGAAGCGCGACAGCGCCAGCGGCGACGGCTACCTCGCGCACGTCATCACGCCCAAGGAATATCGCGAGCTCTCCGACGACGAAATCAATAAACGCCTGAAGGCGCTCAAGATACCGTTGCCCCCGCCCGCTCTGTAGCGGACCCGGGGCGGCGTCGCGCCGCCAACCCGTTCGCGCCAACCGCTTCCCGAGTAGATGAGTTTCGACTCGCTCCTAGAGCAAACCCGAGTGGCCCTGAAGGAGGTCCTGCCGGAGACCGTCGAGGTCACCGACATCGAGCTGGAAGGCCCGCACGTCGTCCTGTACACCAAGCAGCTCGACACCTTCCTGTCCGGCGGCGACTACCTCCGCCAGGTCGCCCAGCGGCTGCACCGGCGGGTGCTCGTCCGCTCCGACCCGGCGACCCTGATCGACCCGAAGGAGGCCGAGAAGGTGATCCGGGAGGTCATCCCGCCGGAGGCGGAGCTGACCCAG
>JASHYB010000199.1 GCA_030043255.1 Thermoplasmata archaeon
AACGCGTCGCCGCCGGCTACTCCGCGGGCGACCTGCGGGCCGTGGCGGAGGCGACGTACGTCGAGCTCCCCGGGCTGCTTCGGCGGTACTATGCCCGCGGAGGTACCCCCGGAGCGGCCACGACGAGCCTGTCCGACGCCTGGGTCCGCCTGCTCTCCCCGATCACCCCCCACCTCGCCGAGCAGCTCGGCGAGCACCGGTTCGGCGGCCTGGTGGCGGTCGAGCGCTTCCCGTCCCCCGACGAGTTCCCTCGCTCGGAGGAGGCGGAGCGCCAGGAGGAGTTCCTCAGCCGGGTGGAGGAGGACCTCCGTGCGGTCCTGCGCCCGCGCGAGGAGCGCGGAGAGCCGCCACCGGGCGAGGCGGTCTTCTACGTCGCGGCGCCGTGGAAGAGCACCGTGGAGCACTGGCTGCGCGAGGCCCTCGATCGCGGCGAGGAGCCGAGCGTTCGCTCGGTGATGGACCGGGCCACCGCGCACGGCGAGGTCGCGGCGTACCGCGCGGAGATCCCGCGCTACGTGCAGCGGGTCCTACCGCTCCTGCGCTCGGAGCCCGTCTTCCGCCCGCCGTCGGACGAGCGGGAGATCCTGCGGGCCGCCGAGGGCTACCTCGTACGCCGACTGGGCCTCGGCTCGGTCGCCGTCTATCTGGAGGCGGAGGCGGAACCACACGACCCGTTGGGGCGGCGCGAGCGCGCGAGACCGGGCCGGCCGGCGTTCTACCTGGTCGGCACGGCGGGGGACGGCGACGGGCGCCGGCGCGGGCGAGCGACCTGAGCGCGGCGGCCACGACGACCCACGGTCGCTGCCCCTCCCGTCTTCACGGACGCCGGGTCCGTCCGGCACGCTTCCGGCTGAGCGGGAAGTTGAGGTACATGCGGGAGGGCGTCGGGTGCGCGCTCACGGTCCGGTACTTCGCCGAGCGCTTCGCTCCGTAGCTGCGCTCGACGGCGCCGGAGATCTCGAAGTAGATCAGCTGGCCGACCGGCATGCCGGCGTAGATCCGTACGGGGAGCTTCACGCTCACCTCCAGCGTCCAGTAGTTGCAGAACCCCTCGTCGCCCTTACCGGCGGTGGAGTGGATGTCGATCCCCAGCCGGCCGACGCTCGACTTGCCTTCGAGGAACGGGACGAACCCGTGGGTCTCGGTGTATTCCTCCGTGACGCCGAGGTACAGCTGACCGGGGATGAGCACGAAGCCATCCGGCGGGATGCGGAACTCCCGGACCGGGTTCAGCCGGCGGGCGTCCAGGGCCGCCGAGCGGTACACGGAGAGGTAGGGTCCGAGATGCACGTCGTAGGAGTTGGTCCCCAGACACTCCGGGCGGAACGGGCGGATCACGATCGCCCCGTCGCCGAGCGCCTGGCGGATCCGGGCGTCGGAGAGGATCATGTCGGCGCGCGCCGACGCGGGCCGCCTATTAAGCCCCGGCCGAGGGGCCGCTCGCGTCCTCCAGCACGATCGCCGCGTAGCCGACGACCTCGGTCATCGGCTCGACCTCACCGGAGTGGCCCCAGCGCAGCAGTCGGGCGCGGAGCTCGCGGCCGGCGAGGGCCGCCAGCAGGACGGTGGTGGGGGCGATGCCGCACATCGAGATGCGCTGGCGCTCGACGACCTCGTAGAGGGCCCGCGGGTCCCGGGCGAGGATCGCGTCGATGGCGAGGCGGTCCAGGCGTCGGGCGCGGTCCTCGGGGAGGTAGTGGGAGAAGTCCGAGGAGGCCAGGAGCAGGACGTCGCCCGCTGCCGTCGCCTCGCGGACGACCTTGGCGATCTCCTGAAGGAAGCGGTAGGGGCCCAAACGGATCTCGAGCGGGACGAACCTCGGCTTCGGGAGCACGTACTCGAGGAACGGGAGCTGGACCTCGATGGAGTGCTCGTCGGCGTGGGCCGCTTCGTCCACCTCGACCGGCCCGGCGGTCAACCGACGGACGAGCTCGCCGTCGATGGCGGTGGGCCCGAGGGGGGTCATCCACGGTCGCGAGGAGAGGGAGGCCCCCCGGCTCGCCCCGTGGTGGTCGACGCCGAGGACCAGGACCGACGCCGGCGCTCGCTCGGCGGCGACCTGAGCGTAGACGTGGGCCGCGATCGCGCCCGAGTAGCGCAGGCCGGCGTGCGGGACGACGGCCGCGACGAGGCGCCGGTCGGCCGTGCGATGTCGGGCCGGCAGCTCGCCCGGACCCCGGGGGTCCGTGAAGCAGGACTCCACCTGGCGGGCGAGCTCCCGGCCGTCCGCCGCGTAGAACTGGCCGGCGACCGCGGGGGGCCGGACGCCCGCCGTCATCCGTCGGAGGGGCGGGAGAGCTCCAGGACGAGCCGCTGCGCCTCCTCCTCCTCGAGCCGGACGCGACCGGGACCGTGGAACGGGTTCGCCTCGCCGTAGCGCGGGATGACGTGGAAGTGGACGTGGAAGACGATCTGGCCGGCGTTGGCCCCCGCGTTCAGCGCGACGTTGTAGTCCGGCGCGAGGCGTTCCGCCCGCCGGCAGACCTCGTCCAGCGTCCGGATCAGCGCGGTCTGCTCGGGGAACGGCAGGTCGGTGAGCCGCGCGCCGTGGGACTTCGGGATGACCAGCAGGTGGCCGCGCGTGAACGGAAAGATGTCCAGAAACGCGGCGGTCGACGCGTCCTCGTACACGAGGTACGCCGGGGCGCGGTGGGCGGCGATGTTGCAGAAGATGCAGTCCGGCACGCTCCCCGTTCCGTCCGGCATCGTCGGGGGGAGGGGCGTTCGGAGAAAACGATTGGTGGACGCCGGTCCGTGGGCCTGAAAAGGAGCGCACGGTCTCGGGAGCGCGATGCTGGCCCGGGCCGTGCTGGCGCTCAGCCTCGCCGCGGGAGTGTTGCTGGCCCCCCAGCTCGTCGGGGTGCCAGCAACCGCTCGCGCGGCGGAGGGCAGCTCCCCCGCGCTGGCGACCGACGCGATCGCCCTGCCCGCCGGGAGCACGGCGGTGGGCCTGGCCCCGACCCAGACCGTCGAGCTCGGCTTCGTCCTCGGCTTTGCGAACGCCAGCCGCCTGTCCCAGCTGGACGCCGCGCTGGAGGACCCCCGTTCTCCGCAGTACCGCCACTTCCTGACGCTCGCGCAGTTCGAGGCCGAGTTCGCTCCGAGCGCCGCGTCGGTGGCGGCGGTCGTCCAGACCGTCCGCAACGACGGCGGGAGCTCGGTCGCCGTGGCCCCCGGCCGCCTCGCGGTCACCGCGACCTTCACTGTCGCGGACGTCGAGCGGGCGCTCGGGGTGCGCCTGGTGCAGTACTCCTCCCCCGACGGGAGCTCCGGCTTCACCAGTGTCGGCACGGTGGACCTGCCGTCCACGCTCGAGGGAGCGGTGGTGGGGATCGACGGCCTGAGCGGAGCGAGTTCTGCGGCAGCCGCCGACCGCACGCTCGTCGCCCTCAGCCCGCCGGCGCCGGCAACGAGCTCGGCGGCCCAGTTCGTCCAGGGCAACGGCAGCGACGACGCCGACTGGTACGTGGGGACCGACTTTACCCAGGCGTACTACGCCACCAGCCTGTTCCCGGGGGGGAGCACGAGCGTCCCCAACGCGACGTACCCCACCCGCGTCGCCGTGGCCACGCTGCTCGCCAGCGGCTACAACAACACGACCGGGACCTTCCTGCCCCCGTGGGACCCTTCCGTGGTCGAGGCGTACTTCAACGACACCTTCCCGACGGGCTGGCCGATGCCGACGATCGCCGGGATCCCCGTGCCGATCACCGGCGCCGGGGCGCCACGGCCCCCGGGCTCGTTCGGCAACCTCAGCGACTCCACCGGCTACTCCGTCGAGAACTCGCTCGACCTGGAGATGGCCGGCAGCGTCGCACCGGGCGCGGCGCTCTACAACTTTTACTTCAACGGCTCGCTGCTCGTCGACCCCGCGACCACGGCGGGGGCACCGACCTACTTTGCGGACGACCTGGGCGCCGCGCTGAACTACTCCGGCTACGGCTCGGCCCATCTCGCCGTCGTCTCCTGCTCGTTCGGTCTCCCCGA
>JASHYB010000037.1 GCA_030043255.1 Thermoplasmata archaeon
CCGGGCTGGCGCCGTCGGTGCGGCGCCATCCGGACCAGCCGGTCGAGGTCGCCGTGGACGAGGTTCATCAGGACCGTCTGGGCCAGGTCGTCGAGGTTGAAGCCGAGCACCAGCGCGTCGGCGCCGGTCTCGCGGGCGGCGCGGTTGAGCAGCTGCCGACGCCAGACCCCGCAGTACGAGCACGGCGGGGTCCCGCCGAGCCGGCGCGCCAGCGCGTCGGTCGTCGTCCCGAGCTCCTCCTGGGCCCGCACGACCCGCTGCTCGACCCCGAGCGACGCGCAGAGCCGGGCGGCGGCCTCCAGGCCGGCGCCCCGGTAGCCCGCGATCCCTTCGTCGACGCTGACGGCGACGACCGTCACGGTGGGCCGGCGCGCGAAGTAGGCCGCGGCGAGCGCGAGGGCGACCGACGAGTCCTTGCCCCCGGAGAGCGCGACCGCCACCGTGCCGCGACGGAACCCCGGGAGCTGGCGATGTATCTCCCGCCGGAACCGCTCCTCGACGCTGGCGCGCAGGTGGGCGTCGCAGAGGTGGCCCCCGCGGTAGGGCGCGTCCACGATCGCCGGCCGGGCGCACGCCGAGCAGCGCACGGACCGGGGAGCCGGGCCCGCTATTTGAGCGTCGGAACGTCGCGCCGGTTCCACTGGGCGCATACGATTATTACCCGAACCCCGGCCAGCCGCCCGCGATGGCCTCATCGGCGAGCGCTCCGCGCCCGGCGGAGCTCCCTCGGAGGTCCCGCGGACCGCGCGTGCGGCCGATCGGCGCGACCGGCTTCAGCGTCACCGACATGGTCGAGCGGTTCCAGCGCAAGCTCCAGGCGGAGGAACGGAGCCCGTGCACCGTCAAGCAGTACGGGCACATCGCCCGCACCTTCCTCGCCTTCGCCCAGAAGCCGCTGGAGGACGTCACCGCCCGCGACCTGGAGTCGTACCGGGAGTACCTCGTCCTGCAGCGCCACTACGCGAAGAACTCGCTGTACACGACGATCCGGGGGCTCGCCTGCCTGTTCCGCAGCTACGGCCTCGCGACCGCCGACGCGCTGGAGCCGCCCCGCCGGCCGGAGCGGCTGCCGCGCTACCTGAACGAGGAGGAGGTCCACCGGCTCCTCGCCGCCGTCGCCCCGTCCCCCCGGGACAGCGCCATCGTCCACGTGCTCGCCTTCGGCGGGCTGCGCGTGGGCGAGCTCTGCCACCTGAAGGTCGAGGACATCGAGTTCGAGCGGAACCTGCTGCACGTCCGCAGCGGCAAGGGGGACAAGGACCGGGAGGTCGTCCTGGAGGAGCGCTCCCGGGCGGCGATCGACCGGTACGTCACCGAGCGGCGGCTCACCGGGACCGTCAACGACCGGCTGTTCCCGGTCGGGTCGGTCACCGTCGAGCGGATCGTCCGCCGGGGGGCCGCCGACGCCGGGATCCCGCGGCGGGTCACCCCGCACATGCTGCGCCACACGCTCGCGACGACGCTGCTCTCGCGCGGGTGCGACATCCGCTACATCCAGAAGCTGCTCGGGCACGCGTCGGTCGCGACGACCCAGATCTACACCCACGTCGACACGCAGGCGCTGCGCGACGCCTACCAGCGCGCGAAGCCGCAGTATTAACCCCCCCGCGCTCCGCCGCGCCGTGCCGACCGAGCGGGCGGACGCCCTCGTCGTGGGGGGCGGGATCGCCGGCGCGTCGGTGGCGCACGCGCTCGCCCGCCGCGGCCTGGGGCGGGTCGTGGCGCTGGAGGCGAGCACGCCGGCCGCCGGGGCGACCGGGCGCGCCGCCGGGATCGTCAGCGAGCAGCTCTGGTGCCGGTGGGACGTCGAGGTCGTGCGGGAGTCGAAGGCCGCCTACGCCGAGCTCGCCGCGCGGACGGCCCCCGAGGCGTACCGGGTGAACGGCTTCGCTCGCTGGACCTCCGACCCGCAGGTCGCCGACGCCCTCCGCGCGCGCGTCGCCGAGCTGAAGAGCTGGGGGGTCGACGTGCGGGAGATCGCCCCCGGCGAACTCGAGAGGCTGCTGCCTGCCGTCCGCGCGGACGGCCTGGTCGCCATCGCCTACGCTCCGGGGGACGCGGTGGTCGCCCCGACCTCCCTCGCGGAGGCGTACTTCGCCGAAGGCCGCCGCCGGGGGGTGGAGTGGTCGCTTGCCTCGCCGGTCGACGCGGTCGTCCGGGAGGGCGGTCGCTGGGCGATCACGGCTCGCGGTCGCACGACCACCGCCCCGGTCGCGGTGGTCGCGGCCGGGGCCTGGTCGAAGAAGGTGCTCGCGGCCAGCGGCTTTCCGCTGCCGCTCGCCCCGTACCGGACGCAGGCGGCGGTCCTGCGGCCGGAGGAGAAGGTCGGCGAGCTCGCCCCGTCGTTCGACGACCTCGACACCGACGTCTACGCCCGCCCCGAGGAGAACGGGCGGATCCTGGCCGGCGACGGCACGGGCAAGGTCGAGGTCGACCCGGACGGCTACGTGCCGACCGGCGACGAGGCGTTCGTCGAGCGCCTCGCCGAGAGCTTCGTCGACCGCCTGCCCGGCTGGTCGGAGGCCGGCCTCGTCCGCGCCTGGGCCGGCGTCTGCGTCTCCACGCCGGACCGGCGACCGCTGGTGGGGGCGGTCCCCGGGGCGCCCGGGCTCTACGTGCTCACCGGGTTCAACGGCTTCGGCGTGATGCGGGCCGCCGGGGCGGCCGAGCGGCTTGCCGCGCTGATCGTGGACGGCTCGGACGCGGCGCGGGAGCGGCTTGCCGAGGTCGACCCCGGACGGTTCGGCGGCCGACTCCCGGCGTTTGGGCCCCGGGACGGCTTCACGCTGCAGGCCGGCGAGAACCCGAGGTTCTAGGCCGCGCCGGCGGTCGGGGGACTTTCTCGGGCGGGGCGGAGGTCTCCCCCTTCACCCGCGCGAGCTTCTCCAGGAACTCGACCCCCTCGCCGCTGGTCATCGGCTTACCGTCCTCCCGGGTCAGCGGCAGCTCCGCCTCGCGGCAGGCCTGCTCCGGGGTCGCCCCGGCGAGCAGACCGCGGAGGGCGAGCTGCTCCCGGCGGCCGAACGGCAGGCTCTCCAGCACGAACTCGTCGAACGCCTCGAAGGCGACCGGGCAGACCAGGCGGCCCAGCCGGGCCAGCTCCGCGGCGTAGAGCCGGATCTCCTCCTGGGCGTGGGCGTCCAGCCGCAGCGACAGGAAGTGGAACAGGTTCCACAGGTTGGTCTTCCAGTACCACTGGGTGTAGTAGGCGACCGGCAGCACGAGGCGCGCGGTCTCGCGGGCGACGCCGGCCTCCAGCGCGCGGGAGTAGACGGCGTAGGCGTCCTCGGAGACCCGCTCGAGGTCGAAGCGGAACCGCTCGACGACCGCCGACTCGAGCGGCTCGTCTCGGCCCTGACGGTTGCGCGAGGACTGGTGCCGGACCTCCTCGGGCGCCGGCACCTCGAACTCGTCCGGGACGATGGAGTACCGCGCCGAGTACTCGTTCACCGAGCTCGACCGGTGGCGGATCCACTGCCGGGCGACGAAGATCGGGAGCCGGACCAGGAACTTCAGCTCGACCATCTCGAACGGCGTGGTGTGGCGGTGGCGGAGCAGGTAGCGGATCAGGCCCCGGTCGTCGCGGACCGTCTTCGTGCCGCGGCCGTAGGAGACCCGGGCCGCCTGGACGATCGCCGCGTCGTCCCCCATGTAGTCGACCAGGGCGACGAACCCGTGGGCGAGGACCGGGCGGCGGACCCCGATCTCGCGGTCGGCCTCGGGGACCGAGGGTCGGAGCATCGCGGGCTCGGCGTCGGGCACCGACGGTATCAGGGGCGTCCGGGGATAAAGGACCCCCGCCGGGACCCCCGCGCCGGGCCCCCGCGGCCCCGGAAAGCCTTACGGAGGCGGCCGGTTCGCCCGGCTCTCGGAGGCCGTCCCGTGTCCCGCATCCTGGTCGCCGTGGCGTGGCCGTACGCCAACGGCCCGTTCCACATCGGCCACCTCGCCGGCGCCTACCTGCCTGGGGACATCTTCGCCCGCTACCACCGCCTGCGGGGGGACGAGGTGCTGATGGTCTCCGGCTCCGACATGCACGGTACCCCGATCCTCGTCCGGGCCGAGCAGGAGGAGGCGACCCCGGCGGCCGTCTCGGAGCGCTACCACGCGATCAACCGCGACGCGTTCCAGCGGCTCGGCTTCTCCTTCGACCTGTACACCACGACGCGGACGCCGGTCCACGAGCGGACGGTCCAGCGGATCTTCCTCGCCCTGCTCGAGCACGGCTACATCCGCCGGCGGACCGAGGAGGCCCCGTACTGCCCGAAGCACGCCCGCTTCCTGCCGGACCGCTACCTGGTCGGGACCTGCCCGAACTGCGGCTTCGAGAACGCGCGCGGCGACGAGTGCGACCGGTGCGGACGCCCGCTGGACGCCCGCACCCTCGGCCACCCGCGCTGCTCGCTGTGCGGCACGCCGGCGGAGCTGCGGCCGACGGAGCACTTCTACCTGGAGCTCGACCGCCTCGCGGCCAAGCTCGGGGAGTACGTCGCGGCCCAGGCCCACTGGCGCCCGGGGACCCGGCGCGT
>JASHYB010000038.1 GCA_030043255.1 Thermoplasmata archaeon
CGGTGGTCCGGGGTCCCGCGGGCCGTGCGCCGGGCGTCGTCGGGCCGGGGCTTCGCGGAGTGGCGGCTGGACGAGCCGACGCCCGGGCCGCCCTAGGCCGCCCCGAGCGCGCCGGCGCTCTCGAGCTCCTCGGCGAGGCGATCCGGGTCGAAGCGGTGGGCATAGGCCCGCCCCTTCTCCCCGAGGGCGCGTCGTCCCTCCGGGTCGGCGAACAGCTCGGCGAGGACGCTCGCCAGCTCTCCGGCCTCGGCGACGTTCGCCCGGCGGACGGTGCCGTCGGCCTCCTCCCCAACCGGGGCGGACGGCGCGACGATCGTAGGAACCCCGGCGCGCAGGGCCACGACGATCCCCGGGTCCAGCGACAGTCCCGAGGCGCAGGCGATGGCCACGTCGGCCGCGGCGACCGCCGAGGCGACGGTCGCCCCGTCGCGCGCCGGTAGGGACACCAGCCCCGGGCCGGGAGCCTCCGGGATCCCCAGCACGGCCAGGCGGGCCCCGGTGAAGATCGGGCGGGTCCGATGGAACGCCTCGATGGCCGGCACGAGGGCCGGCGCGTTCGCCGGGTCGACCGGGGGCAGGAGGACCGCGAGGGGGACGTCGTCGGGCACCACGAGCTGCCGCCGGGCCGCCTCGCGGGCGGGCGCCGCCGGTCCCGGCGCCACGGCCGGCGCCGTGACCCGGAGTCGCTCGGGGGCGACCCCATAGTCGCTCGCCAGGAGCTCACGCTGCGCGGCGCTGGCGCAGCAGACGGCGGTCGCCTCGGCGAGCGCCTCGCGCTCCAGCCGACGGACCCCGCGCCGCTCTCCCCAGCCGGGCAGCTTCGCCCGCCAGCCGGTCGGCGCCGAGGCGGCGCCGGGCTCCGCGCCCAGCGTGCGGACGAACGATACGACCGAACGGTGTCCGGCGTGGTGGCCCAGCGGGCCCAGTCCGGAGGGGTCGCGGACGATCGTCCCGGCGGCAGGCCGTAGATGGCGCGCCGCCTCCCGGGTCAGTTCGGCGTCCCCGAGCGGGGTGCCGACGTGCGCGGTGACCGCCGGGAACGGGGCGGCGAGGAGCCCCGCGGGCGGCGCGGGGGCCTCCGCCGGTGCCGGGTACGTCACCTGGACCGAGTGCCCGCGCGCGGCGAGGCCTGCGGCCAGCGCCCACGCCGGACCGGCCGGGTCGTACAGGTCCGTCGGCGGCGGCCCGGCCGCGACGACGTCGACCGTTCGGGGGGCCATCGGCCCCCCACGGAGCCGGTCCCTGCGAAAAACGTTCCCTCGGAGCGGGCTAGGCGGCCCGGCCGAGCTGGCGCGCGAACGAGCGCCCGGGCAGGTTCGGCGGGGGCGCGACCCCCATCGTCTCCAGGATCGTCGGCGCGAGGTCGAGCAGGGTCGTGGTGCCGAGGGCCCCGCCGGGGGTGATCCCGTCGCCGGCGCCGATCAGGATCCCGTTCATCCGGTGCGTGCCGCAGCCGTAGAAGTACGACGGCCGGTTGCGGATCAGCGCCTTCGGGTAGGCGAAGTCCATCCGCGGCTCGGTCTCCATCCCGTCGACCCGGATCAACAGCGCCGGGGCCTTGCCCAGGTTCCGGCCCCGGTAGATCTCCTCGGGCTGGAACACCTCGATCTTCGCCTCGGGGTACGCCTCCAGGCGCCGGCGCAGGTCGGCGAGGATCGCGTTCCGGCGCTCCGGGGTGAGCTCCGGGTTGAACGGGTTCAGGTAGATCCCCTCGGGGACCGGGTAGGAGAAGGCGACCGTGCGCTTCCAGTCGATCCGCGCCGACGACGCCTCGAACGAGGCGCTGTCGAGCAGGCGGGCGAGGTCCGGGTGGCGCCCGCCGCGCAGGAGGTCGGCGACCCGCCGGCTCGCCCGGACGGCGATCGGCAGCCGCTGGGCGGCGAGCGCCAGGCGCGACGTCATGTTCCGCAGCGTCAGCGTGCGCGGGGTCCGGAAGACGAGCAGCTTCTCGCCGTGCAGCCAGCGGTTCGTCAGGAAGTCGGATCGGACGGCGCCGTGGCCGTGGTCGCTGATGACCAGCGTGACCGCCGGCCCGCCGCCGGCCCGGAACGCCCGGTCGACCTCCGCGCAGGCGGCGTCGACCGCGCGCCAGAACTCGAGCAGGTCGGCCGGGATCTGGGCGACCGGCCGGTCGAGCTCGTCCCAGAGCTGGTGCTCGATCCGGTCCGTCTCGCGGAACAGCGCGAACAGGAACCCCGGACGGTGCTGCTCCGCCAGCGAGGCGGCCGCCCGGGCCCGGCGCCGGACCGCCTCAGTCGCCTGGGCGACCCAGGCGTCCCGCTCGGCGTCGCGGAACGTCGGCAGCTCCCCCGGGTAGCCGTTGCCGAGGGTCCGCTCGACCTCCGCCCGCAGCTCCTTCGGGTAGGTGACCGACGTCTCCGAGAGCATCCCGGGCAGCACGAAGCCGTGCAGCGGGTAGCCGGAGAGCATCGGGAAGTTCAGGATCCCGACCTCGACGCCGAGGCGGCTGAGCCGGTCCCAGAACGCCTCGACCGGCCGGAACGAGCGCACCAGCCGGGACTGTCCGGGGGCGTCGGTCGGCTCGGCGAAGCCGAAGACCCCGAGCTCGCCGGGGTCGCGGCCGGTGGCGAACGAGTACCAGGCCGGGATCGTCTTGGCCGGGTAGACCGAGGTCAGCGGGCCCCGGATCCCCTTGGCCGCGAGCGACCGCAGGAACGGCAGCTCCCCCGCCTCCATCAGCGGGTCGAGCAGGTCGAACGTCCCGCCGTCGAGCCCCAGGACCAGGACCCGGCGCGCTGGCCCGCTCATCGACCGGTCGAGAACGCTCCCGAGAGAGCGAGCGGGGCCGTCCGTATAAGACGATTCGTCCCGTCGCGCCGGGAGCTCCCGTGCCGCCGCCCGGCCCCGAGGAGAATCGCCGACCGAACTGCCGGAACGCCGGGCCTCGTCGGACGGGCTACCGCGGGCAACGACGCCCTCCTAGAGGACCCGGACCGCTTCGAGGTTGTACGGCACCCGCGACTCGAGTCCGAAGCGCTTGTGCAGGCTGGAGCAGAGGTCGACCGACTTCGACTCCTCGCCGTGGTTGAGGAGGATGCGCTGCGGGCGCGGGTCCAGCGAGGCGACGAAGTTCATCAACTGGGTCCGGTCGGAGTGGCCGCTGAACCCCTCGATCGTCGCGATCTCCAGCTTCGCGGGGACGGAGGCCTGGCGGCTCCCGTCCAGGAAGTTCGCCTCGGGCAGGCCCCGCTGCAGGCGCCGGCCGAAGGTCCCCTCCGCCTGGTAGCCGACGAACAATAGGCCGTTCTTCTCGTCGTGCGCCCAGCCGCGGAAGTACTCCATCACCGGTCCGCCGCTCATCATCCCGCTGGTCGCCAGCACGATGCACGGCTCCTTGGCGTCCAGGATGCCGCTGCGCATCTGGCCGGAGTCCACCCGGCGGAAGACGTCGGAGAGGAACGGGTTGTCCCCCTGCTGGAAGATCTGCGTGCGCAGCTGGCTGTTGAGGAACTCCGGGTAGGCGGTGTGGATGGCGGTCGCCTCGAAGATCATCCCGTCCAGGTAGACCGGCACCCGCGGGATCGCGCCGGCGCGCATGCGCTCCTCCAGCACGAGCATCACCTCCTGCGAGCGGCCGACGGCGAAGACCGGCACGATCAGCTTGCCGCCGCGCGTCAGCACGTTGGAGGCGAGCGAGGTGAACTGCTCGGTCGCCTGCTGGCGGCTCGGCTGGACGTCGCGGAAGCCGCCGTACGTCGACTCGAGGACCAGCGTCTCCAGGCGCGGGAAGCGGTTGGTCGCCGGATTGAACAGCCAGCTCCGCTCGAACTTGATGTCCCCGGAGTAGGCGAGGTTGTGGTCCCC
>JASHYB010000039.1 GCA_030043255.1 Thermoplasmata archaeon
GTCGTCCTGCTGACCCGCGAGACCCGGGACGTCGCCTACCAGGTCGCCGAGGTCCGGCGGGAGAAGGCGATGCGGCGCATCGTCCGCCGGCTCTCGACGGAGGCCCGACGCCGGAACGGGGCGGCCAGCACGACCCCCCCTTAAGCGTTCCCGCGGACCGACCCGCCTGCCGGCGCGCGGCCAGATTAAAGAGCCGGCCCGGCCCGGTCGCCCGAAGGCCGGCGATGGATGCGGGGGGGGTCGGCAGTGACCTGGGACTGTTCGTCCTCACCGTCGTCGTGTTCGGGTTGTCGGGGTATCTGGTCTACACCATGCTCCACCCCGAGCGGATCTGAACGGAGTACATGGGCTTCGACATCAGCTCGCTCTGGGACGTAATCGTACTCATCGGAATCGTCATCGCCGTCTCGCCGTGGTTCGGCCGCTACCTCGGCCGCGTCTACATGGACCGCCCGCTGCCGGGCGACACGGTCCTGATCCCCGTCGAGAACGCGATCTATCGCCTGCTGGGCACGAGCCCGCGCCAGACGATGCGCGCGCGCGAGTACATGGTCGCGCTGCTCATCGTCAACGGCGGCCTGATGGCCTTCCTGTTCTGCTTCCTCTTCTGGCAGGCGAGCCTGCCGGGGAACTTCACCGGCGTCCCGGACATGAGCTGGACGCTCGCCTTCCACTCCGCGGCGAGCTTCACGACCAACACCAACTTCACCCATTTCACCAACGAGTCGCAGGTCAGCTTCGCCAGCCTGATGGTCGCCTGGCCGGTGGCGCTGTTCCTGTCGCCGGCGACCGGCCTCGCGGTCGCCGCCGCGATGGTCCGCGGGTTCGTCCGCCGCGACGGGACGATCGGCAACTTCTACGTCGACATCACCCGCTCGCTGACCCGGGTCCTGCTGCCCATCGCCGTGGTCTCGGCCCTGGTCCTGGTCCTGATGGGGGTCCCCCAGACGCTGACGGCCTACGTCACCGCCCATCCGCTGACCGGCGGGACGCAGACGATCTACCTCGGGCCGGTCGCCTCGTTCCAGTCGATCTCGCTGCTCGGCTCGAACGGCGGAGGGTACTACTCCGCCAACGCGGCGAGCCCGCTCGCGAACCCTACCGCGTTCTCGAACCTCTTCGGGACCTTCGTGATGCTGCTCATCCCGTTCGCGGCGCCGTTCGCCTTCGCCACCATCATCCGGCGCCGGGCCGAGGCGTGGCCGTACATGACGGTCATCCTGATCGTCTTCGGCATCGCGCTGGCGGTGTTCATCGCCTACCAGGCGGCCTCCAACCCGTTCCTGTCCGGGATCACCGGTCTCGGGCCGCAGGTGAACGGCTACGGCGTCGGCCAGGAGGTCCGCTGGAGCCTACCGGAGGGCTCGCTGTTCCAGGTGGCCAGCGTCTACGGCAACGTCGGCGCGAACAACATGGACATCGGCGCGTTATCGCCGGTCGCGCAGCTCGTCCTGCTCTTCGGGATGTTCACCGAGGCGACCCCGGGCGGGGTCGGCTGCGGCTTCGGGATGCTGCTATTGTTCAGCGTCGTCGGGATCTTCGTCGGCGGCCTGATGGTCGGCCGCACGCCGGAGTACCTGGGCAAGAAGATCGGCACCGCCCAGGTCCGCTGGTCGGCGCTCGCGATCCTCGTCCATCCGTCGATCATCCTGATCCCGTTCGCCGTGGCGTTGTTAGGCGGTTTCGTCTCGATCCCGGCGGCGGGCTCGGTGGGGGTCTCCCAGGCCCACGCGTTCACCTCGGTCCTGTACGAGTTCACCAGCGAGGCGGCCAACAACGGCAGCGCGCTGAGCTCCGGGGCGTTCAACGACACGACCCCGTTCTTCAACCTCGCCGGCGCGGCGGTCATGATCGCGGGCCGGTTCGTCCCGTTCTTTGTGATGCTCAAGGTCGGCGAGCTCTTCAGCAGCCAGGAGTCGGTGCCGCCCAACGCCGGCACGCTGCGGACGGCGACGGCGACCTACTCGCTCTACCTGACGCTGTTCGTCGTGATCACGACCGCGCTGATCTTCCTGCCGGTGATGGCGCTCGGGCCGCTCGCCCAGATCGTCTAGGGGACCGATGGCGGCGGAGCTACCGTTCGAGGTCGAACCGGGCGCCCGGGTCAGCGTGCGCCGCCGGCCGCACACCTCGGCCCGCCGCGTCCTCGGCGACTCGTTCCGCTACTTCGGCCTGCGCCACCAGCTCAAGCGGCCGCTGATCTTCTGCGTGTTCGTCCTGTTCCTCTTCGTCACCCTCGTCACGCTCTACCCCCGGCCGTTCCCGGACATCGCGGCGACCTACCACGCGGGCTACTACCTGGCGATCACGGTCATCCTGTTCCTGACCGTCTGGTTCGCGAACCTGTCGGACGCGATCGCCGAAGCCCAGGGGCGGGCGCAGGCCGAGAGCCTGCGGACGATCCGCAGCGGGATCCGGGCGCGCCAGGTCCTGCCGGACGGCCAGGTCCGCTGGGTCCCCTCCGACGTCCTGCACATCGGCGACACGGTCGAGGTCAGCCCGGGCGAGCCGATCCCGATGGACGGCGACATCGTCCGGGGGGTGGCGCTGATCGACGAGTCGATGATGACCGGCGAGTCGGAGGCGGTCACCCGCGAGAGCGGCGGCGACAAGACCAGCGTCCTGGGCGGCACGCGGGTGCTGCAGGGGACGATCCGCATCCGCGTCAGCGCCGCCCGCGGCGAGTCGTTCCTGGACCGGCTGATCCGGCTGGTGGAGGGGCTGGGCCGCGAGCCGACCCCGAGCGAGATCGCGCTCAGCGTGCTGCTGGCCGCCTTCACCATCACGCTGTTCATCGTCTGCGTCTCGTTCGTCTACCTCGCCAACCTCTCCGGGATCGTCACCGTCGACATCGCCACGATCATCGCGCTGTTCGTCTGCCTGATGCCGACGACCATCGGCGCGCTGCTGCCGGCGATCGGGATCTCCGGGGTGAACCGGGTCGCGCGGGCGAACGTCATCGCGAAGTCCGGCAAGGCGGTCGAGGCCTCCGGCGACCTGGACGTGCTGATCCTGGACAAGACCGGGACGGTCACCGTCGGGAGCCGGCTCGCCGTGCAGTTCATCGAGGCCCCCGGCGTCGCGTCGGAGGAGCTGCTGGAGGCGGCGCTGCTCTCCTCCACGCTGGACGAGACCCCCGAGGGGCGCTCCATCGTCCGCCTCGCCGCCCGGCGCAACGCGCCGGCCCGCCGGCTGGAGGAGGGGACCTACAAGGTGATGCCGTTCACGACGGAGCGCCGGATGAGCGGCCTGCTGCTCCAGGACGGCACCGAGCTCTACAAGGGGGCGGTCGCGTCGATGGAGGCGTACGGCGGCGTGCTCGCGCCGGAGACCCGCCGGGCGGCGAACGACGCCGCCCGCCAGGGGATGACGCCGCTGGCGGTCTCGAAGAACAAGCGGATTCTCGGCCTCGTGATCCTCAAGGACGTGGTGAAGCCCGGCATCAAGGACCGCATCCGCGAGCTGAAGACGATGGGCATCCGCACGATCATGTGCACGGGCGACAACCGCCTGACCGCCGCGGCGATCGCCGCGGAGAGCGGGATCGACGAGTTCGTCGCCGAGGCGCGTCCGGAGAGCAAGCTCGAGCTGATCCAGCGGGAGAAGGCGGCCGGCCGGCTGGTCGCGATGACCGGCGACGGTACGAACGACGCCCCGGCGCTGGCCCGGGCGGACGTCGGCCTCGCGATGAACAGCGGCACCAGCGCCGCGAAGGAGGCCGGCAACATGGTCGACCTGGACAACGACCCGACCAAGCTCATCGAGATCGTCTCGATCGGTAAGCAATTGCTGATCACCCGGGGGGCGCTGACGACCTTCTCGATCACCAACGACGTCGCGAAGTACTTCGTCATCATCCCGGCGATCTTCGCCACCGCGGCGGCCGTGAGCCTGCCCGGGGTGGCGGCGCTGAACCTGCTCGGGCTCACCAACCCGTACCTCGCCGTGCTGGCCGCGCTGTTCTTCAACGCGCTCATCATCCCGCTGCTGATCCCGCTCGCGCTGGCCGGCGTGCCGTTCCGGCCCCGCAGCGCGATCGACCTCCTGCGGCGGAACATGATCACCTACGGTCTCGGCGGGCTGATCAGCGCGTTCGTCGGCATCTGGCT
>JASHYB010000200.1 GCA_030043255.1 Thermoplasmata archaeon
TCGGGAGCTCGGCCACCGCCGAGCACGCGCTACGTCGCGGCGTTCCGCGCCTAGACGAACAGCAGCGCCGTGACGATGACGAGGATCGCGACCGCAACGACCAGGTACTTCACCCAGCGGACCGTCTCGGAGGTGTTCCGCTCGATCTGCTGCAGCAGAGTCGTGGCATCGGTCGACGACGGGACCGGCGTTGAGGACGGAGCCCAGGTTGCCATCGGCGGGTCGAGCGGCCGCTGCAGATAGGTCTTCGTCCCGCGCGAGGCGGGGGGCGAGGCCCGGGCACTCGGGCCCGAGGCGCGGCCGAGGCCTACGCGACGACCTCGATGCGGCCGGAGCGGCCCATCGAGACCTGGAGCTTGCCCTTGAAGTCCTTGACCCAACCGTCGGTGATCTTCACCTTCTGGCCGACCGAGTAGCGACCGGCCTCGTCGCCCCACAGGGTAAGCGTGATCGTCCCGGTCGCATCCTGGAGCGTCGCGTCGGCGACCCGGGAGGGACCGCGGGAGGTCGTGACGTCCCGGACCGGCGAGATGGCCGTGATGGTCGCTTCGATCGTCGCGTTGGCGTTGGCGCGGAGGGTGGCTATCCCTGGCATGACGGCGCGCGAGCCCGGCGGGGGTTATCCCGCTTGCGGAAGCGGCCGGGCGGCTTTCCCGCCGCTCGCCGGCGGCGGCTCGCGAGCTCCGCGCGCCCGCGGCGATTTATAGCGGGGTCGTTGCTGGCCGCGCCATGAGCGGCGACCGGCCCCGCGTCCTGGTGCTGGGTCTCGACTCCTGCTCGCCGTGGACCCTGTTCGAGCGGTTCCGGCCGTTCACGCCGCGGCTGAACGAGCTGTTCGCGCGGTCGACCCGGGGCACCCTGCGCACGATCGATCCGCCGATCACCGTCCCGGCCTGGGCGGTGATGTTCTCCGGGATGGACCCGGGCACGCTCGGGATCTACGGGTTCCGCCACCGGCGCCCCGGGACCTACTTCGACCAGTACGTTCCGTCGTCGCGGACGCTGCTGCAGCCGATGGTCTGGGACCGCCTGTCGCGCGTCGGCAAGCGGGTCTGCGTGATCGGCATGCCGCCGGGCTACCCTCCCCCCGCGGTCAACGGGGTCTACATCTCGGACTTCCTGACGCCGGACGCGGCCCAGGACTTCGTCGCGCCGATCGGCCTGCGGGAGGAGGTCCGCCAGGCCGCCGGGGGCCGCTACGCGTTCGACGTGACGTTCCGGGCCGACGACCGCGACCGGATCGGCCGCGAGCTCGTCGAGATGACCCGCCAGCACTTCGCCGTCGCCCGACACCTGTGGAAAAAGGAGCCGTGGGACTTCTTCGCCCTGCACGAGATCGGCCCGGACCGCCTGCACCACACCTTCTGGAAGTTCTTCGACCCGGCCCATCCCCGCTACGAAGACCACCCGAAGTACCGGGAGATTGCCGAGGAGTACTACCGAAAGCTGGACGCCGAGGTCGGCGCCTGGCTGGACGAGGTCCCCGAGGAGGTCCGCATCCTGGTGGTCTCCGACCACGGCAGCCAGGCGATGCAGGGCGGCTTCTGCATCAACGAGTGGCTGATCCAGCAGGGCTACCTCGCCCTGAAGGGGCCCCGGCCCAAGGCCGGCACCCCGCTGGAGGAGACCCCGGTCGACTGGTCCCGGACCAAGGCCTGGGGCGCGGGGGGCTACTACGCCCGCATCTTCTACAACGTCAAGGGCCGCGAGCCGCAGGGGACGGTCGACGCGAAGGCGGTGCCCGCCTTCGAGGCGGAACTGAGCGAACGCCTGCGCGGCATCGTGGGGCCCACCGGCGCGTCGCTGAACGTCGACGTACGCGCGCCGAGGTCGATCTACCGGCAGGTCCGAGGCGACAGTCCGGACCTGATGGTCTACTTCGACCACGTCGCCTGGCGCTCGGCCGGCACCCTCGGCTACGACTCGCTGTACCTCTCCGAGAACGACACCGGGCCGGACGACTCGGTCCATTCCTTCGAAGGGGTCTACGCCGTCACGGGCGGCCAGGGCCCGGTCGGCGGAACCGGTCCGGAGCGCCGCCTGATCGACATCGGGCCGACGATCCTCGACCTGCTGGGGGTCCCGGTCCCGCCCGAGGTCCAGGGCCAGGCCATCGCCGAGTTCCGCTAGGACGTCCGGTCCCCGGTTCGCCGGGCAGCGACGACGCCCGTCAGGTCGTCGGCACGAACGTGAGCTGGACGACGCCTCCGGCGCCGTTGACGCTCAGCGTGCCCGACCATCCGAGCTCGCCGCCGACGTCGAGCCGATAACCCCGGACGGGCCGAACGCTCCAGGTGTAGCTCCCGTCGCGCAGGAGGACGGTCGTCGTGTCCGAACCCGGGGCGCGCCGCCGGGCGAAATCGCCGCACCCGCTCGGGTCATGGCCGCCTGTACTGCACACAAGGTTCAGACCCCACGTTGTCCCGGTCGGGAGCCCCGCTTCCTCGAAGACCACGGCGTACAGGTTCGGGCTGAACTGCGCCCGCAGGTGCGCGCGGTGGGACCCCACCGTCACCGTTCCGGCCGCCCCGACCTCGGCCCCCCGTTCCGACACCACGAGCGAGTAGCCCGCGACGGGCAGGACGGCGTAGGGATAGGTCGCCGGGGTCAGGTTGGAAAAGACGATCCAGCGCGACGTGGTGCAGGAGGCGGCCCCCAGCTCCACGCACCAGCCCTCGCCGGGCATTAGGCCGCTGCGGCTGACCGTCAGCTCGGAGGTCGGTCCGGACGCGAACGAGACAGCGACCGTCAGCCCGCTGCCCTGGACGGTCACGTTGCCCGACGGAGAGCCGGAGCTGACGACGACGTCGTGCGGGCCGCTGATCACGTAGCTCCAGGTTCCGTTCGGTAGCCAGACGGTCAGCTGGTCGATCCCCGGGGCGGCGACGTCGCGGCCGCCGGCGACGCGGACCGTCCAGTTGCCCGCCAGCGGCACCCCGGACTCCGTGAACGTCGTGGGGAACGCTACCGGGCCGATCGGGTCGAGGTCCTGGACGCCGTTCGCGATGGGGTACGGGGCGAGGTGAGGGCCGTCGTACTCGTGCCAGTCCGCCCAGCGGTTCCCGATCCCGTAGGCGCTGGTGAAGGCGTTGTCCGCGACACTGTAGGCCTGCGGCTGCTCGGGGTCGTACACCGAGGTCGCACCGTTGTCGTCGACGAACGTCGTGTTGGTGACGAGGTTGCCGGTCCCGGAGTCGATGCTCACCCCGTAGCCCGCGCAACCGACCAGCACGCTCGACGCGACCGTGTTGTTGCTCGCCCCGCCGGTCAGCTCGACCCCGGCGCGGTCCGCGTCGCAGCCGACGGAGCTGAGCTGCGCATCGCGGCTCGCGTTCAGGACGATGCACGGACCCCCCAGGCTGGCGTTGAGAGCGGAGACCGTCAGCCCGTCGGACCCCTCGTCGTAGAGCCCGGTCCCGTAGCGGACCGCGCTCACGTTGAGGACCGTCGTGACGTTCGCCTTTAGGGTCGCGACGGCCGCATCCTCGAGGAGCCCCGGGCTCGGGATCGCCGCGAGCGTGGCGTCGACTGCGCTGACGTTCGACAGCAGCGAGTCGTTGCCTCCGTCCACGATCGCGCCGACCTCCGTATCGTTGAACTCGGCGGACCGGGCGACCGAGCCGTTCGAGTCGAGGAAGGCGAGCCCAAACGTCGCCGTACCGACGGACACGTTCGTGAGCTCGGACCCATTCGAGTACAGGAACTCGGCCCCGGCCTCGGCCCCCTGAGCCAACAGGCCGTCGACGTGGACCTGCTCGCAGCCCTTGCAGATGACCCCGGCAAGTCCGCCGTCCGCCGTGACGTTGGAAAGCCGATCGTTGGAGCTGTTGTAGAGCTCCGTCACGTACAGGCCGTCGACCCCGGTGGCATTCGTCACCCGGCTGTCGTTGGCGTCGAGCCCCAGGAAGGAGAAGCCGTCCAGCGTGGCGTTCAGGTCCTGAAAGCTCCCGTTCGTGCCGCCCTCGTCCAGGACGTCGACGGCGTACTCGACCGCCGTGAGGTTCGACGCGGTCGCGTTGGGGGAGTCCAGGGTGCTGAGCGCGACGGCCCCGGACTCCGCGCCGGAGGCGTTCAGGCTCACGTTCGACGACCGGACCGCCCAGAGCCCGAAGGAGTACTCGCTGCTCTCCAGGCCGGACGCGCGGACGTTCGAGCAGGCCCACAGCGAGATGGCCCCCCCGACCGGGATCCCGATGTAGCTCTCGAACCCGTTGAGCGAGAGGTTGGTGAACGATAGCCCGGATCCCTCCCAGACGGTGATCCCGGAGCCGAGTCCCGGCGCGTCAACATACGGCTGGTCCGCGCGGTCCTGCACGTACTCCGTCTGTCCGTACGGGGCGTTCCCGCCCTGGCGCAGGTCGTTGATCAGCAGCGGGGAGCTGACCTGCAGCGCCCAGAAGAGACCGAAGTCCGGGAAGCCGAAGTCGTTCAGGTGGTTGAAGGTCAGGTTCACGTGGACGCTCAGGTTCGACAGGGTCAGGGCCGGCGAGGAGGACCCGAGGGCATCCTGCTCGAAGGCCTGCGCCTGCGCCTCGCCGTTCAGATAGATCGGGGCGGTCCAGCTTCCCGGCGCAGGCACCAGCGAGATCGCCAGAGGCGCGGCGGTCGGGGCGCTGGGGTCAAAGGTCAGGTTGAGCTGCGCGAAGCCGTCGGCAAACGCGGTCAGCGCGTACTCCGTCGCCGGCGGGTCGCTCGGCGGAAGCCAGGTCGTGAGGCTGCCGTTCGCCGCCGTCGGGGCCCACGACAGGTTGGCGGTGGCCCCCCCGCTCGGACCCAGGAAGACGAACCCGTAGGAGGGGCTCAACTGGGCCGAGAAGAGGACCTGGCCGCTGGGGACTCCTGCGCTCGTGTTCCAGAGCCCGTAGAGGAGCGACGGGCCCTGGCTCACCGTCTCCGCCGAGGCGGACCAGGTGGCCGCCAGCCCGATCGCCGTTTCGCCGGTGTCCGCACCGTAGTCGTACGCCGCGCGGGGGGCCACCAGTCGGCCGTCGGCAAGGTACTGCAGCGCCAGCGAGCCGTTGGCCCGGTCGATCGCGGCGTTCGATCCGGCGCCCGGTCCCGCGAAGACCAGCTCGGCGTCATCGAGGAGGCCGAACGGGTTCAGCGCCTCGCCGTCCACCTTGTACTCCGGCGTCAGGAGCGGCAGCTGGGCGCTCGGGCGGGAGTTGAAGACGACGGTGTCGTAGGTCCCGGCGAAGACCGAGGCCCCTTCGGTGATCCGGTACCCGAAACTGACCGTGGTCCGGTTCTCGACGGTGGAAGCGTTGTTGTACAGGTCGATCGAGAGCGGAAAGGCGAGCGGGAGCGTCGGACCGTTGTCGTAGTAGAAATCGCCCGAGACGTACGTGCCGTTGTACGACGCGAGCGTCCCGGGCAGCAGGGCCCCGGACGGGCCGCTGAAGTTCCAGAGGTTGTCGACGAGCTGCAGTGTCGAGCCGGAGAAGTCGAGGACGTTCTGGGTCCAGAACACCCCGTCGTTGGACCCGGGATACGACACGTTCGTGACCACCGTGTTGAGCTGGACCCCAGACTGCCAGGGCGTCACCGCGGCGTTGGGGCTCAGACCGTCCCAGTACTCTGCCCCGGTGTCCTCGTAGAGCGGGCCTGCGCTCGCGTTGTAGCTCGAGAGCTGGAGCTCTCCGAGGACCTCCGGCGTGGCGAACGAGTACGGCCCGGTCGCCGCGAGGCCGAAGTCGGCGATGCCCATCGGCGCCGGAGAGACCGTGTAGGTTGGGCTGAGCACCTGCGAGGGCTCGCTTACCGGCTGCTCCAACAGCGCGAGGTCGGGAAGGTAGGTCTCCGATGCCGGAACCTCACCGGAGAGCACGCCCTGTAGGGTGCTCTCGAGCACGGGGAACGACGGTTGGCTCCCGAGGTCGGTTCGGAGGCCCTGGAGCGAGTCCGGGTCGCGTGCGGGGGAGAGCGCGCTCCGGCCATCGGTCACGGGAGCGCCGGCCAACACGCCGCCCCTGCCTACGCTGGGCGGCGTAGCCGCCTCTGGAGACGCGTGGGCCGCGATCGGAGCCGCCGAGAGAGCTGTCGGGCTGAGGGCCGGTGCGGGCTCCGCCAACGGGGCGCCCGCCAGCAGGGTCGAGGCGACCAGGAGCGGACCGACCAGGGCCACGAGGATCAGCCCGGCGCGAGGCTGACCCGACGTCATGCTCGGGCCAGAAAGTAACCGCCTAACATGAAGCTGTGGGGCGCGTGACCCGCGCTCCACGGCGTCCCGGCGAGCGCGTGTCGTGGATCCGGCCCGCGGGTCAGACTGGGGTCTCGCGCGGCACCGCAGCGAAGGACATCGCGACGTACCCCGGCTCCTATCGTAAGGACTTGCGCAACATCTTTACATGGGAAACCTTACGGTTTCAGGTTGACCGCCTCCGCGCGGGCCGAGACCTCCGACGTGGCCGGTCCACGCCCTTCGCCTCGGACGACCGGCTTCCGTCGTCGGCGTTCGGTGCGGCGCGCCACCGTTTCTATCTTCTTCGTGACGGTCCTGATCCTCTCCGGCGTCCCGGTCCTGCTCGACAGCGAAGGCAACGGGCACCCTAGCGCCCCGGCCGCAGCCCCGACACCCTCCGTTGCGGCTCCTTCGACCCCCTCCCCTGACCTGCCCTCGACGACCGCCGTGGTCGGCGCCAACCCGGGGATGTGCTCGCTCGGGGTCACCGTCTACTGCCCCGGGGGCGCGCCGGCGAGCTCCAACGCCAGCGTTCCGGCCACGCCGGCGGCGAGCAAGCCGTCCAACTGGAAGAACATCACCCCTCCGTCCGACAAGGCGAACCCGGCGGACCTGTTCCTGCCGGCCATGGCCTACTACCCCACCGGGCACGAGGACATCCTCTTCGGCGGGGACGGGCCGGACATCGACGACTTCTACGCCGACACCTGGGCCTACTCCGGGGGCGCCTGGAAGCTGCTCATCAACGAGTCCGCCTGCACCACGACCACCTGTCCGGCCGCGCGCGCCGGCGCCATGCTCGCCTACGACGCCCAGAACCAGTCGCTCCTCCTCTTCGGCGGTTACTCCGTGCTTGCCGTGCTCAGCCCGGCGGCGGAGTCGCCGTCGCTGACGATCACCTACTACACGACCGTCTACAACGACACCTGGGAGTTCGCGAACAACACGTGGACGAACGTCAGCGGCCAGGTCGGTACGGGGCCGAGCGCTCGGTTCTCCGGCGCGATGAGCTACGACCCGTCGGACAACTACGTCGTCCTGTTCGGCGGGGAAGGGGTGTCGGACAATTCGCTCAGCGACACCTGGAAGTTCGCGGACGGGACCTGGACCAACCTCACGAGCTCGCTCACGACGGCGCCGTCGTCGCGCGCCGGCGCCTCGATGGCCTACGCGCCGGACGGCTACGTGATGCTGTTCGGTGGGGAGACCATCACCGGCGACGGCGACACCCTGGACCTCATCGAGAACAGCTGCAACCCGAGCGGGGCGGAGGTCGCCTGGTGGTTCTACCACGGGGCCTGGACGGTCCAGGCCGGCTACGACAACGTCTGCCCCCCGCCCGTACCGGCGAACGGCTCGGCGGCGAGCCCGACCCCCGCCGCGACGGCGACCGACTTCCCGCCCTGCGGACGCATCGACGGCGCGCTCGGCTGGAGCCCGAAGAACAATCGCTTCGTGCTCTACGGCGGCTACGGCCCGGACGAGATCTCGGGAGGGAACTGCGCATCGTCCAGCGTCCCCCTGAACGACTCCTGGACCTACGGGGTCGCCAACGGCGGCGGCTACGCCTGGAACAACGCGAGCTCGCCGCCCGGTCCCCCGGCCCGTTGGGGGATGGGTTACGCTTCGGACTTCAGCTCCGGCTACTTCGAGATCTTTGGCGGCGACCTGTCGGACGGCCTGGCCTACATGAACGAGACCTGGCGGTTCTACGAGATCCTGTACGCCCGGCTCAGCGGACCGACCGGCTACAACACCCAGCCGGGCTCGCTGAACCTGCTGGGCGGGGACTTCAACTCGCTCGGCTACGGCGGCACGGGGGATCTCTACTACTCGTTCGTCGTCGACAACACCCGCAACAAGAACAAGCTCACCTACGGTGACTGCGACTATTTCTACAACGCCACCGCGTCGGCCCTGCCCTACGACGGGATGGTCACCATCGACTGCATCCCCTCCGCCGAGGACTACGGGATCTACCATATCGAGCTCGTCGTCACCGACGAGGGCAACACCAGCGGCTCGAGCTATCCCACGGCGACCGCGAACTGGACCTACACGGTCGCCCCTCCCGAGCAGATGCGGCTCTACTCGGAGTACGCGGGCGACTTCTACGCGAACGTGAACTTCGAGAACACCTTCACCATCTACACCGAGGTCGGCAACCAGTCCGCGACCAGCCTGACCGCCACGCTGGGCGGCAAGCCCCTGACCTTCGTCCAGGGGAGCCAGAGCCGCTGGTGGAACGCGACCAACGTCCAGATGTCGGGGCTCTCCAACGGGGCGGAGCTGACCGCGACGGCCCAGTTCGGCACGAACTGGACGCAGAACCTGACCGTCTCGCTGGCGATCGTCGACACCCCGTCCTGGCTCCTGACGCTGTTCAAGGCGACCGGGGCCCATCGGCAGGTGGTCCCGAGCGGCTCGGGACCGTTCAACAAGAGCTACACGATCAGCGAGAGCTACGACTGGAGCCTGAGCAATTCCTCCAACTTCTCCATCCCGGTCCCGCTCGTCGGCGGCAGCTACGGCCTGATCCCGTCGGTGAACGTCACCTTCAACGCGACCTCGGCGGGCAACCTGACGGTCAAGGGCACCCTCTCCCTGACGACCCCGACCATCACCATCGGACCGGCGTCGCTGAAGATCTCCGCGTCAATCTCGATGTCGGGCACCTTCGAGGTCGACTTCCCGGGGGTGGAGTGGGGCAGCGCCCAGGCCACGATCAGCGTCACCGCCGCGTTATCGGCGAGCATCCCGATCTACGGGTTCAGCCTCTTCGGCATCAACATCGGCTTCACGCTGCAGCTGACGATCTCGCCGACGATCACGCTCACGATGATCCTGGCCCCGCTTGCGGCCGGCGGTTCCGCGATCATCCCCGGCATCGACCTCGAGATCCAGAAGTTCCTGGCGAGCTTCACCCTCGCGCTCTCGGCGGCGATCAACTTCGGGATCGGGATCGCCTCCGTGGGCCTTGGCGTCGGCCTGTCGATCGCGCTCGCCTTCACGCTGTCGCCGTTCGGGGTCACCGCCGGGTGGGTGAACGGCTCGATCTTCGTGACCGCGCAGTTCCTCTGGTGGTCGGATTCGTTCAACATCGTCGGGCCGGCGAACATCTACAGCTGGGACCCGGCGACCCCCGGCCGTCCGGCGGAGACGTACCTGGCCCCCGGCTACAACAACGGCACCGACACGAAATGGACGGTCCAGGTCGAGTACTACAAGGCCGCGGACTATGACAGCAAGGTCTGGAACCCGGCCTCCTCCTCCGGCCCGGCGATCTCGGACATCTACCCGTGGACCGAGGTCACCGCCGCGGCGGCGTACAACGGGGCCGACCTGTTCTTCACGGACGCCAACACCAGCGAGCCGGTGACCTACGGCCTGCTCGTCTCGGGGGCGCACCTCGACTCCTCCACCAACATCTTCACCGCCCTGCCCGCGCCGTGGGACGCGGACGACTACGAGCTCGCGAACCCGCAGGCGACGACGCTGCCGGACGGGGACCTGTACGTCGTCTGGAGCGCGCTCCCGAGCGCCGAGTCGACCGTCAACAGCCCGCTGAACCTCACCTCGATCGAGCTCCAGGGCGCGATCTACTACCCGGCGACGAACAGCTGGGGCGCGATCCACACCTTCAGCTCCGGCGGCTTCGCGCAGTCCTACCAGGTGGACGCGGTCAACAACTCCGGCGTGCTCCTCGAGCTGACCGCGAGCGTCCCGCTGCTGACCAGCACCGCCTCGGAACGCCTGGTCGAGTACAGCCTCGCGTCCGGGGACGTCCTCGCGAACCTGACCGTCACCAACCTCTCGGAGGTGGTGGCGGTCCGCGGCTCGTCGGACCTGGCGGTCGTCGAGTCGATCGGCGGCAACTACTCGCTGATCCGCCTACCGAGCGGCGAGGCGGTCACCGTCGACGACAGCCCGCCCAGCGGCTCGCACCTGGTCTCGGCGACGTTCGCCCTGGACTCCGCCACGACGCTGGTCCTGCTGTACCGCGCCCTGCTCTCCTCCGACCTCGTCCTGTACAACACCTCGAGCGCGACGACGATCGGCAACCTGACCCTCGGGGTCGACGCGCTGCAGGGGGAGGCGATCGCGAGCGGGGGGACGACCTACGTGTTCGTCCGCAGCGAGGCCGGGATTCAGGGCTGGAGCGACCCCGGCGGGAGCTTCGCGAACCTCACCTCCATCCCGCTCGCGGGCGTCGTCAGCTACGGCCTGGTCCAGGCCGGCAGCTCGATCGTCGTCTACGCCCTCGCCCCGACCGGCGGCAACAGCACCGAGCCGATCCGCGAGCTGGAGCTGACGGAGCTCGGGTCCTCCCTGCGCTCGGTCCCGGTCCCGTCGGGGGTCAAGGTGGTCACCGGCTCCGTCGCGCCGCCGGACTACCTGCTCTACGTGGTCCTCGCGGCGGTCGGCGTGGCGCTGCTGCTGGCGGTCGTGGCCGTGATCGGCCGGCGGCGTCGGCCTCCGCGCGGCCCGCCCCGTCCGTTCGACCCGACCGGCAGCGCGACGATCCCGCCCGGAGCGAGCGGCGCGACGACCGCTCCTGCCCCGGAAGCCTCCAGCCCTTCCTCGCCGTCTCCGCCGCCCGGGGCGACCTGAACGATGACGAGCTACGGACCCCTGGGCCGGAGCGGGGGCTGGCGCGGCACCTCTCCGAGGCCCGCTGCGGTCCTGGCGGTCCTGACGATAGGAACGCTCCTCCTGTCGATGGGCGGGCTCACCGTGGACCGGGGCGTCCACTCTACCGGTGAGGCCCTGACGGTCACGTCCGAGCCTGCGGCGGTCAGCCCGAGCCCGGCGATCAAGTGCATCAGCTGCATCGAGCTCTCGCCGACCTGGGTGAACGTCACCGCCAGCGGTCTCGACGTCCAGCCCCCCGCGAGCTTCGGGGGGGCGGCGGCCTGGGACCCGGTGAGCAACGAGACCGTCTACTTCGGGGGCAACTTCGAGGGCGGGAGCTCCGCGGCGAGCAACGCTACCTGGGTGTTCGCGAACGGAGCTTGGACGAACATCACGAACCCGCTGGACGCCCCGACGGCCCGCTCGTACCCCGCGATGGACTACGACGCCAACATGCGCGGGGTCCTGATGTTCGGCGGCAT
>JASHYB010000040.1 GCA_030043255.1 Thermoplasmata archaeon
CGGACCCAGCGCCCCGCGGAGAACTCCTGGCTCATTCCGACCAGCCAGGTGATGTGCGCGGAGCTCCTGGTGCGCGCCGCCGAGCGCACCCATCGGACGATCCAGATCGTCGACGTCAATCGGCCCGGGGAGGACCGGCCCCTCGTCGAGCGGTTCGTGCAGGCCTCGGACGTGCTGCCGATCGCCGTCCGCGCGGACGGGATGCGGCTGGTCGGCGCGGAAGCGTTCACCCCGAGCAACCTCCGGCGGTTCCTCGACTCGGCGTGAGGCCCGCCTCTTCGACGCCCGCTCGGGCGCGGGTGGACGAACAATCGTTAAGTAGATACAATATTAACGAACATAACCAATGTCGACCGCTCTCCGAGCCCCCGCGCGCCCGCCCCGGGAGGAGCGGCGCGAGACGCTGCTCCTCGAGAGCCTGTTCAACGCGAGCCGCGGCTTCCGCCACCGGCTCCGGCCGGAGCTGGAGCGCCAGGGCCTGACCTCGCCGATGTTCTGGGCGCTCCACCAGCTCGTGCTGGACGGACCGATGAGCGTCGGGCGGATCGCCGGTGCCTGCGTCGTCACGCCGGCGAACGTGAGCGCCGCCCTGGAGCGGCTCACGACCGACGGCCTGGTGCTGCGCGAGCGGAACCGGGTCGACCGGCGGGTCGCCCTGATCAGCCCCACGGCGCGCGGCCGCGCGGTCCATCGCGAGGTCTGGAGCCGCCTCGCGCGGGTCATGCTCGGCTCGCTCGAGGGGGTACCGTCGTCCGAGCTGGAGGTCACCGCCCGCGTGCTGCAGCGGCTCGCGGAGTCGGCCGGGAGCGACGCCGACCCGGAGAGGTCCCGATGAGCGGGACCCCCACCCTGACGGCGGCGGGGCTGCCGTACGACCCGGCGCGGGCTCGCACGCTGCTGGTGATCTTCGCGCTGATGGCCCTGATGGTCACCTACGTCGAAACGATGGTGCTGCCGGCGTTCAAGCAGTTCCAGTCGTTCTTCGACCTGACCGGGGCCTCTTCGCTCGGCACGCTGGCCTGGATCCTCTCCGCCTACCTGCTCGTCGGGACCGTCGTGGTGCCGATCTTCGGCAAGCTCGGCGATCTCTACGGCAAGAAGCGGATGCTGGTGATCGCGATGACGGTCTACGCCATCGCGGTCGCGCTCGCCGGCTTCACCCCGAACATCGGGGCGGCTCTCGGCGTCTCCCGGCCGAACCAGATCTACCTGCTGATCGCCGTGCGGGCGGTCCAGGGGATCGGGATGGGCATGTTCCCGCTCTCCTTCGCGATGATCCCCGAGGTCTTCCCCGCGGCCCGGGTCGCCCAGGGGCAGGGGATCATCAGCGCGATGTTCGCGGCCGGCGCGGCCCTGGGCCTCGCGGGCGGCGGCTACCTGGCCCAGACGTTCGGCTGGCAGATCACCTACCACACGGTGGTGCCGCTGGCGGTGGTGCTGGTCGTCCTCGCCGCGCTCCTGCTCCGCGAGTCGCCGGTCCACGGCGCGCCGGTGCTGGACCTGCCCGGCGTCGCTTCGCTCGGCCTCGGCCTGGCGATGCTGCTGGTGGGGCTGACGCAGGGAGCGGTGTGGGGCTGGACCAGCTTCTCCGCCGCGCACCTGGGGGTCCTGCCCTGGGGGGTGCCCGAGTTCTTCCTGCTCTCGGCGGCGGCCTTCGCGTTCTTCGCCTGGCGTGAGCCCCGGGCGAAGAACCCGGTGATCCGCTTCGAGGCGCTGAAGCCCCGGAACATCTTCGTGTCGAACCTCAACGGGGTGATCGTCGGCGCGCTGATGTTCTTCTCGTTCACGTCGGTGGTCTACCTGGCCGAGCAGTACGGCGGTCCCGGGCTGAACGTGAGCGAGTTCACCTTCGGCCTGCTGGCGCTCCCGAGCGCGCTCTCCATGCTCGCCTCCGGCTGGTTCCTGGGCCAGGCGGTCTCGCGTTGGGGCCCCAAGCCGGTGACGCTGATCGGCTTCACCCTGATGGCCCTCGGCGGCCTCTGCCTGCTGTTCTTCCACGCCTCGACCTACGAGCTGGCGGCGTTCATGATCCCGCTCATGGTCGGCAACGTCGCCGCGCTGATCGCCATGTCGAACATGATCGTGCTCAGCGTCGACCGGGCCGAGCTCGGGGTCCAGACCGGCATGAACCAGACGTTCCGGAACCTGGGGACGGCGCTCGCGCCCGTGGTCACCTCGAGCATCCTGAGCAGCTTCACGGCGACGTTCGTCGTGCTCTACCAGGGCTTCCCGATACCGGTCGTGGAGCCGGACCAGACCGGCTACCGGGTCGTCTTCGCCGTGGTCGCGGCGCTGGCGGTCGCCGGGTTCTGCGTCAGCCTGTTCCTGCGCAACTACCGCTTCCTCGCGGACGGGACGCGGGCGGCGCACGGGGAGGCGGCGGGCGCCCCGACCGCCGGAGCTCCCTCGAGCCCGCGGGCCCCGGTCGAGGCGGGTCGCGCTAGCTCCGGCTCGAAGTTGGCGTGAACCGACTGCCCTTCGCGGCCCGGGCGCCGCTACCGGCATCGGCCAGCCGTACGGGCCGTGGGGAGGCGACCGGGATCGACGGAAGGTCGGCCGCCGGCATCAGGCTCGGCCGGAAGCCGATGACGACCGTCAGCGGGCCGCCGGCGACCAGGATCGAGCGCTGCGCGTTCGACGCCCGGTAGCCCGGGGGCTCGCCGGCCCGGTAGCGGTACGTCCCGTTCGCGAGCTCGACGGAGAGGTTCGCCGACCCGTTCGACCAGTGCGTGACGGAGAGGATCGTCACGCTCCAGTTGGTCCCGTTGGGGAGGTTCTCGGCCTGGAAGGTCACCGGATAGCGGGGCTCGACGAAGCCGACCAGGACCGTCACGGTGGTGCCGTCGACCGAGAAGCCGCCGGTCCGGTTGACGATCGACCAGCCCGCGATAGGCGTGACGGCGTAGCTGCCGTTGCCGGGCGCGGTGACGAAGGTGACCTCCGCCTTCTTGGTCGCCTTCGTCACCGAGCCGACGGTCACTTTCCAGACGTGCGCGGGCGTGAGCCCCGACTCCTCGAAGACGACGCGGGAGACCGCGACGGTGAACCGCACGGCCCGGGCGACCGCGGCGCCGGCGACCGTGAGGGTCCCGGCAGCGGGCGGGGTGTAGCCCGGCACCGCCCCCACCTCGTAGGCGTACCGGCCCGGGTAGACCGCCGGAAAGAGGAGGGAGGCCGTGCTGGCGCAGGAGGTCGCCACCAGGGTGACGCACCACGTCGTCCCGGACGGCAGTCCGCGTTCCTTGAACGTGACCGAGCGCGGGACCTGGGCGGTGAAGGTCACGCTGACCACCACGTTGGAGTTGGCGAGCGTCGCCGGGGACGACGGGGCGGGGCTCGCCGAGAAGTGGCCCGGCGTGGCGACGGAGAACGGGTAGGTGCCCGCCGGCTCGGCGAAGACCAGCGAGCTCGCGTTGGTCGTTAGGGGCGCCCCGCCCACGCTGATCGTCCAGTTCGCGCCCGCGGGCAGGCCGCTCTCGACGAAGGTGAGCGTGTAGGCCGACGAGGCGAGCACGTCGAGCTCCGCGTCGATCGTGCTGGGCACCCACAGTAGCCCGTCCAGCGGGTCGACCACGACCGCCGCCGGGTTCGCCGGTCCGGACAGGCTCGCGGCGATCCCGCCCGGGCCCAGGAGGAGCACGGCACCCTGGGAGCAGCCGACGACGACGAAGCCGCTCGCCACGTCGAACGCCGCGACGACCGGGCTCTCGGGGCCCACCGCGACGCTCCCTACGACCGTCCCTCCGCTGAGGAGGCTCACGTTCTGCGAGCCGGAGTCGAGCACGTCGACCGTCCCGGTGGCGGGGTCGTACGCGGCGTTGACCGGCGACGTGCCCACCGCCACGGTCGCGGTCTCGGCCAGTCCGCTGTAGACCGATACCTCGTTGCCGTCGGTGTCGGTCACGTACACCAGGCCCCCGGCCCCTATCGTCACCGAGCTGGGCGAGGGTCCGGTGGGCAGTTCCGCCACCACCGTGGTGCCTTGCAGGACGGTCAGGTTCGAGCCGAGGCTGTTCGCCACGTAGACCAGGCCGCCGGTCGGGTCGTAGGCTGCCGCCACCGGGCTGCCCCCGACGACGGCGCTCGCGGCGACGGAGGTCCCGTTGACGACGGACACCGTGCCGTTGCCGCTGTCCAGCACGTCGATCCAGCGCTGCAGCCCGTCGTAGAGCACCCCGACCGGCTGGGCGCCGACCGGCAGCGTCGCGACCACGGACGTCGCGTTGAGCACCGACAGGTTGTTCGAGGCGTAGTTCGCGACGTACACCAGCCCGTCGGCCGGGTCGAAGGCGAGCGCGCACGGCTCGCTGCCGACGGCGAGCGTCGAGAGCAGGACCGAGCCGTTGTAGACCTGGACGGCGTCCGCGGACTCCAGGGCGACGAAGGTGAGCCCGTTCGCCGGGTCGACGGCGACCGCCCGGGGGGCGTCCGGCTCCTCGAAGCTGCTCAGCACCGCCGCCCCGTCCAGTAGGGTGACGTTGAACGCCAGCTGCTGGGCGACGTATACGACCCCGTCGGAGCTGTTCACGGCGAAGGCGACCGGATCCGCGCCGACCGCGACCGAGCCAACCTCGGAGGCGCCCGCGAGCACGGTGACGTTGGCCGACCGAGCGTTCGCCACGTAAACGTAGCCGTTGGCCGGGTCGTAGACCTCGGCGCCGGGATCCTCGCCGGCCGGGACCGTCGCCACCACGGTGGTGCCGTTGAGCACCGAGACCGCCGAAGCTCCGCCGTCGGCGACGTCGACCCAGCCGGCCGCCGCGTCGAAGGCGAGCCCGGCCGGGCCGCTGCCGACCGCCACGGTGCCGACGACCGACGAGCCGGCGACGACGGCGACGGCGTCCGCGGCCGGCTCGGTCGCGAACAGCTCTCCGGAGGCCGGATCGTAGAGCAGGGTGGCGGGCTCCGCCGGCAGGGCGACGGAGGCGACGACCGCCGTCGCGGAGACCACGCTCAGGTTGCTCGAGTTCGTGTCGGCCACGTAGGCGTCGTCGTCGGCCGCATCGAAGGCCATCGCGCCGGGCAGCGACCCGACCGAGAGGTTGGTGACGAGCTTCGTGCCCTGGAGAACGGCGACCTGTCCGGCCGCTGCCTCGCTGACGTACAGGAGATGGTGGACCGGGTCGTCCAGGATCGCGGTCGGCGTGGCCCCCAGGGCGATGGTCGCGACCCGGGCGGTGCCGCGGAGGACGCTGACGGCGTTCGACGCCGTGTCCAGGACGTAGACGGCTCCGGCCGCCCCGTCGAAGGCGCTCTCGGTCGGCGCGCGACCGACCCCGACCGTGCCCACGATCGAGGCGCCGGAGAGGATGCTCACGTTGTTCGAGGCGCCGTTGACGACGTAGACGAAGCCGTCGGCCGGGTCGTAGGTGGCGTTCTTCGGCTGAAAGCCGACCGGCACCGTCGCGCTGACCGCCGGGAGCTGCGGGGCGGAGAGCCCGGCCGACGGCGGGCTGGCCGCGGTCGGCAGGGGGGAGGACGCCGACGGTCCCGCCGGGGCCGGGCGGACGGTCGTCCCCAGCCCGATCGGCCCGAGGGGACCCGCGAGCAACAGGCCCAGCAGAAGGGCCCCGGCTACGGCGATGACGCGTCGCGCCACGGTCGGGCGCCGCGAGGACGTGCACTGGGGATAAGGCTCTCCGGGGAACGAGCGTAGGAGCCGCACGTCCCGGCTCAACCGAAGCTGAGCGCACCGCTTTTGGAGCAGGCCGGCCTGCCTCGGCCATGGCGCCACGCAAGGTCGTGATTCTCGGGGCCGCCGGCCGGGATTTCCACAACTTCAACGTCCTGTACCGGGGTCACCGGGAGGTCCGGGTCGTGGCGTTCACCGCCGCGCAGATCCCGGACATCGCCGGACGCACCTACCCGCGGGAGCTCGCCGGGCCCGGGTACCCGAAGGGGATCCCGATCCTCGCGGAGTCGGAGCTGGCCGAGCTGGTCCGACGAGAGGGCGTCGACGAGGTCCTGCTCGCCTACTCCGACCTTCCCCACCTCGAGGTGATGCACAAGGCGTCGATCGCGCTCGCGGCCGGGGCGAGCTTCGCCCTTGCCGGGCCGAAGGCGACCCAGCTGCGCTCGACGCGACCGGTGGTCAGCGTCTGCGCGGTCCGCACGGGGGCCGGCAAGAGCCCGCTAACGAGGTTCGTCTCCCGGCGGCTCCGCGAGGCCGGTCGGCGCGTCGTGGTGGTCCGCCATCCCATGCCGTACGGGGACCTGCGGCGTCAGGCGGTCCAGCGCTTCGCCACCGCCGAGGACCTCGACCGGGCGAACTGCACGATCGAAGAGCGGGAGGAGTACGAGCCCCACCTCGCCGAAGGGGTCGTGGTCTACGCCGGGGTCGACTACGAACGGATCCTGCGGGCCGCCGAGCGCGAGGCGGACATCGTCCTCTGGGACGGCGGCAACAACGACCTGCCGTTCTTCGTCTCGAACCTGCAGCTCGTGGTCGCCGACCCGCACCGGGCCGGCCACGAGCTCGCCTACTACCCCGGCGAGGCGAACTTCCGTGCGGCGGACATCCTGGTCGTCAGCAAGACCGACTCGGCGCCCCCCGAGGGGCTCGCGACGGTGGAGGCGAACGCCCGGGCGGTCAACCCCCGGGCGGCGCTGGTCCGAGGGGCCCTGCGGATCCAGGCCGCGAATCCGGACCAGCTGCGGGGCCGTCGGGTGCTGGTGGTCGAGGACGGACCGACCCTGACGCACGGGGGGATGGCGTTCGGCGCGGCGACGCTGCTCGCCCGGGCCTACGGCGCCGACATCGTGGACGCCCGCCGCAGCGCGCGGGGGTCGATCGCCGCGGTCTACGCCGCCTACCCTCACCTCGGCAGCGTCCTGCCGGCGATGGGCTACTCCGCCGGCCAGGTCGCCGAGCTGGAGGCGACGATCCGGGACTCGGAGGCGGAGATCGTGCTGGACGGCAGCCCCGTGAACCTCGCCCGGCTCGTGCACGTTCCGCAGCCGATCGTCAACGTGCGGTACGACTACGACGACCTGGGCGGGGCGCTCGACGCGCTCCTGCGCGCCTTCCTGGACCGGACCCCCGCGCGAGCTCGCCCGGCGGCGGCACGACGACGAGCGCCTGCGCGGGCCCCCCGCCGGCGCGCCGTCGCCCGGCGCCGACGCTAGCTTCGGCGAGCCCCCGGCCCCCAACGGTACCACCGCCGGCAGGGAGGGCAACCTAGGTGGGGTCGGAACCGCACCGCTGCCGGCGCCCGGGTGGCAAGGCAACAAACGAAAGTGGGCATATTTAATCATTCGGTAGTTTCCGATATGCGGCGCTCAGGTCCGCTCCGCTGCCGGGAGGTATTGTGCGCCCCGGCAGCGTCGCCCACGCGCCGCTCAGCCGGCGTCGTCGCCCGCCTGCGGGGCCGTCGGGACCGCCCGTCCCCGTAGCACGCTGGGCACGAGGGCCGCCAGGACCAGACCGGTCGAGACGAGGAAGATCGCGTGGATCGCCTGGAGGAACCGGGCCCCGAGCAGCGCGGGGGCCCCGACGATCGGCGCGCCCAGCAGGATCGACTGGATCTCCGAGCGGTTGAGCACGCCGGTCATGATCACCAGCGTGATCCCCAGGCTGACGGTCGTGCCGGCGTTGAGGAACGTCACGCCGATGCCGCTCGCGACCCCCCGCCGGGTCGGCGGGGCCGCCGTCATCATCGCCGCCCGGTTCGGGCTCGCGAACAGGCCCATGCCCGAGCCGACCAGCACCAGCGCGGGGGCGAGCTGCAGGAACGTGGCGCTCGCGCCGATCGTCGCCAGCCACAGGAAGCCGGCCGCGGAGCTGACCAGCCCGGCGACGAGGAACGGCCGGGGACCGTAGCGGTCGGAGAGCCAGCCGCTCACCGGGCCGAAGGTGGCGAGGGAGGCGGAGACCGGGATGAGGAACAGGCCGGCGGTCAGCGGGCTGAGGTAGCGCGGGGGCCCCTGGAGGTAGAAGACGAGGATGAAGACGAACGCGCCGCGCGCGAGCGCGTTCAGGAGCATCGCCAGCGCGCTCGCGGCGAACTGCCGATTTTTGAACAGCGCGAGGTCCAGCATCGGCGAGCGCTCGCGGAGCTCCAGCAGCACGAAGGCGACCAGCAGGACGCCGCCGAGGACGACCAGCGCCACGGCGACGGGGTTCGAGACCTGGCCCAGCGGCCCGAGGGTGACGCCGAGCAGGATGAGCGACAGGCCCCCGGCGAAGACGACGTTGCCGACCCAGTCGATCGGCGCCGACCGCTCGGGCCGGGCCAGCTCGCGCAGGTCCGACCGCGCCCGGAGGGTGGCGACGATGCCGATGGGGACGTTGACGAAGAAGATCCAGCGCCAGCCGATGGTCGAGGTGATCACGCCGCCGAGCACGAGGCCGGAGACCGCTCCGACCACGATCGAGACCTGATTGATCCCCAGGGCCCGGCCGCGCTCGTTCGGCGGGAAGGCGTCGGTGATGATCGCCGCCGAGTTCGAGAACAAAAACCCCGCCCCGACGGCCTGGACGAGCCGGAAGCCGACCAGCTCGAGGCCGGTCTGCGAGAGGCCGCAGAGCGCCGAGCCGACCGTGAAGACCGCGAAGCCCAGGACGTACAG
>JASHYB010000201.1 GCA_030043255.1 Thermoplasmata archaeon
GCCGAGCGGAACGCGAGCGCCTGGGCGACGGAGAACGCCGCGGCGCCGGCCAGGACCGCCCCGGTCAGCGCGAGCACCGCGGTCGGGGGCGGGGCCCCGAATCCGGTGCCGCTGAACAGCACCTCGTCGAAAGGTAGGCCGACCACGCTCAGGATCCCGAGCAGGCCGGCGATGGTCGCCATCACGGCGCCGACCGCCATCGACCGCAGCGCGCGTCGGTCGCTCGGGGCGCTCGCGCCGGTCGGCGGGATCCGGCCGCTCACCCCCCCGGCCGTCTCGTAGGTCGAGCGCGCGCCGGGGTCCTCGGAGGAGATCGACCAGGTCGCTGCTGCCGGTGTCGTAGCCGCGACCGAGGCGGACGCCCCGCAGTACGGACAGCTGGTGGCGTCCGCGTCGAGCGCGCGGCGACACGACCGACACCGTCGGCCGAGCATCCGCCAGCCCGAGCGACGGGGCCGGAAGAACTTTCCGGCTCCCTGCGTCGCCGGCCTCGCCCCCGCCGGCCGGGGGCACGACGCTCGGATCGACCCCCCAACTCTGAAGGGAGGACCGCCGGTGCCGTAGCGGTGCCGAGGACGGTGGAGCCGATCCCGGGCGCGCCGGCCCTGCTGCTTCGACACGCCCGGGGCGCGACGACCGTCGTGATCGCCGACCTGCACCTCGGCCTGGCCGCCGGCCCCGAACGACCTCGCGGCCCGCCGGGCGGGGACGCGGCCGAGCTCGCCGAGCAGCTGCGCGCGCTCTGCGTCCGGGTGGGCGCGCGGGAGCTCCTCGTCGCCGGGGACGTCAAGCACCCGATCGTGGGTGCTCCTGCCTGGCTGCGCCCGGTGCTGTTCGACTTCTTCGCCTACCAGCTCGACGCAGGGCTCCGGCCCGAGGTCGTCCTGGGCAACCACGACGTTGGGCTCGCGCGCCACCTCCCTCGCGAGGTGCTCGTCCGCCCTCCGAGCGGGGTCGTACGGGGTTCGGTCGGGCTGTTCCACGGCCATCGCTGGCCGTCGGAGGACGTGCTCGGGGCGCGGACCCTCGTGGCCGGTCACCTCCACCCCGGCTTCCGCTTCGCCCCCACCGCCGCCTCCCCCGGGGGCAAGCAACGTTGCTGGGTCCGGGTCGGCTTCGATCGCGCCTCGCCGCCGACGGGACCGCGGCGCCGCGCGATCCGGGCACGCGAGCTGATCGTCCTGCCGGCCTTCCACCCTCTCGCCGGGATCGAATCGCTCAACCGGGAACGGCCCGAGCGAGGGCGCTCGTTCCTCTACGGTCGGTTTCTCGCCCGGGGCGAGGCCCGGGCCTATCTGCTCGACGGGACCGACCTGGGACCGCTCGCTACGCCGGCTCCGGCTTCCCCGCGCGGATCAGGCGCGCGAGCTGCTCGGGGTCGCTGACCGGCGGCGCGCAGCTCCGCTCGAAGCAGACGATCGCGCGGCTCCCGCCGCTCGTGGCCGAGCTGGCCGGCACCTCGGCCGCCAGCGAGAACGGCGGGGGCGGCGGACCGGCGAAGACCACGAGGTTGGGGTGCCAGGTCCTCCGGGCCGCCCGTAGGAGGGCTCGGGCCGTCTCGTCGGAGCCCTCGACGACGACCTGGACCGGCGGGGTCTGCGCGAGGCCGGCCGCCCAGGCCGCTCCGGCCGCGAACAGGCCTCCGTGCCCCAGCCGTGCGGCCGACGGACGCAGCAGCGCCCGGGCCTTGTCCAGCCACTCGGGGGCGTGGAGCACCGTGCCGAACCTCACGAAGGCGAGCGCCGCCGCCGAGTTCGCGCTCAGGTGGGGGCTGTCCTCCAGCGGGTACGACGGCTCGGTCGCGCCCCCGACCGCCGGGCCGTCGTAGAGGCTCGGCGCGAGGTCCCGCAGGAGGCCGTCCTCCCCCCGGAACTCGCGGTCCACGAGCTCCAGCAGGCTCCGGGCCGCCTCGAGGTACCGCGGCTGAGCGTCCGCCACGGCGAGCTCGAGCAGCCCCCGGGCGAAGCTGACCTGATCGTCCAGGAGACCGAAGCCGCTCGGCCCGTCCGGCCCGAGCCGGTGCGCCATGCCTCGAGCGGGGCTGAAGGCGCTCGCCAGCCAGCGGTCCGCCGCCCGGCGTGCCGCGTCGAGCCAGTCGGGCTCCTCCAGGACCACCGCCGCGGCGGCGAAGCTCCCGACGTACCGGCCGTTGATAGCCGCGTACAGCGCCCGGTCGACCGCCGGGCTGCGTCGTGCGTGGCGCGCCGCAAGCAGCCGCTCGCAGCTGGAACGGAACAGCTCCTCCGGCGCCCCGTCGAGCTTGAGGCCCTCCGCCGCCTCGTTCAGCGGGAGCAACCGGAACAGGACGTTGCGGTCCGGGTCGTGGGGCATCCGGGCGTCGGTGCCGATCCCGAAGACCCGGCCGACGAACCGCGCCAGCTCCGGTCCGAGCTGCGCGCGGAGCTCGTTACGGCTCCAGGTGAAGTACGACCCGTCGTCCCCGGGGGCGTTGTCGGCGTCCTGGCTCGCGCCCCAGCCGCCGTCCGGGTCGCCGAGCACCTGCTGGCTCCAGCCGATCGTCCCGCGGACGACCTCCTCGAACCGGGGCTCGGCGAAGCGGCGGAACCCGTCGACGTAGGCGGCGAGGAGCTCGGCGTTGTCGGCCCCCATCTTCTCGAAGTGCGGGACGTGCCAGCCCTCGTCGACGGCGTAGCGGTGGAAGCCGCCCCCGAGCTGGTCGTACATCCCTCCGTCGGCCATGCGGACGAGCGTCTCGCGCGCCTCCTCGCCGCTCGCCGTGCCCCCGCGGAACTCGTCCCACAGCAGCAGCGCGACGGCGCTGGGGTGCGGGAACTTGGGGGCGCCGCCGAAGCCGCCGTTCACCGGGTCGTAGCCGGCGCGCAGCTGGCGCAGCACCCCCTCGACGAACGGTCCGAGCTCGGCCGGCGCGGCCGGAGGAGCGCGGCCGGCGCGCTCCAGCGCGTCGCGCACCGTCGTCGCGCTGTCGCGCACCCGCTCCGGCTCCTCCGTCCAGAGCCGCGCGACCTCCTGCAGCACGCGCCGGAAGCCGGGCCGGCCGTGGCCGTCGGTGGGGGGGAAGTACGTGCCGCCGAAGAACGTCCCGCCGTCCGGGTTCAGGAACGCCGTCAGCGGCCAGCCTCCCTCGCCGGTGAGCGCGCTCACCTGGCGCTGGTAGCGGCGGTCGACCTCCGGATGCTCGTCCCGGTCGACCTTGACCGCGACGAAGTGCTGGCGCAGCAGCCGGGCGACGTCGTCGTCGGCGTACGTCCCCTCGTCCATCACGTGGCACCAGTGGCACCAGGAGGCGCCGATGTCCAGCAGGATCGGTCGACCGGTCCGGCGGGCGAGCTCGAACGGCTCCGGGCCCCAGGGGAACCAGTCGATCGCCTGCTCGGCGGCCGAGCGCAGGTACGACGAGCTGGCGCCGGCGAGCCGCGACGCCCGGACGGCCTCCGGCTCCGGCGCGTCCCCCATCGCCGCGAACGGCCCGGAGAACCTGATACCGTTTCCGGCCAGGACGGCGCCGGCCCGCCGAAACGAGGAAAGCCGGTGGAGCGGACGTTACCGCCCGGGCGGGCCTTATAAGGGCCCCGTCGGTGGGCGGCCCGGAGCGCTGCCGATGGAGATGCAACCCGGCCAGATGGCCTACGACCGGGCGATCACGGTCTTCTCTCCGGACGGCCGGCTCTTCCAGGTCGAGTACGCCCGCGAGGCGGTCCGCCGCGGGGCGACGACCGCCGGCGTCGTCTACCAGAACGGCGTCGTGCTGATCGCCGACCGGCGCATCCCCAACCCCCGGCTCGCGGAGGCGGCGAGCCTGGAGAAGATCCACCAGATCGACGAGAACATCGGCTGCGCCACCGCCGGCCTGGTCGCCGACGCCCGGGTGCTGGTCGACTACGCCCGGCTCGCCGCGCAGATCAACCGGGTCACCTACGCCGAGCCGATGAGCGTCGAGATGCTCGTCCGCCGGATCTGCGACTACAAGCAGCAGTACACCCAGTTCGGCGGCGTCCGCCCGTTCGGCACCGCGCTGCTGGTCGGCGGCTACGACGACGGCGGCATCCACCTGTTCGAGACCGAGCCGAGCGGCTCGCTCACCAGCTTCCGCGCGGCGAGCACCGGCGGCAACAAGGGCCCGGTCATGGAACTGTTCGAGCAGAAGTACCGGCCGAACCTCGACCGGGACGCCGCCATCCTCCTCGCGCTGGAGGGGCTGCGCGCCGGGCTCGAGGAGAACGGGAGCCTCGCCCAGGTCGAGGTCTGCACCGTCCAGGTCGGGGAGGGGATGACCCGCCTCGCCCCGGAGGAGATCCAGCGGTACGTCCAGCGCCTCGCGCCGAGCGGCGGCTCGAGCCGCCCCGGTCGCGGGTAGCCGCGGCGCCCGCGGAGACCTTCCGATGGTGAAGGTCGAGGACGCCGTCATCGCCCGCTGGGAGACGCAGGGCTCGCGCTTCGAGGTGCTGGTCGACCCCGAGGCGGTCCAGCAGCTCAAGGACGGCAAGGCGGTCGACCTTTCCGACAAGCTCGCGCTCGAGCAGGTCTTCAAGGACGCGAAGAAGGGCGACAAAATCTCCGAAGAGCACCTGGAGAAGACCTTCCACACGCGCAACCTCGCCGAGATCGCCCGCCAGATCGTCCTGAAGGGCGAGGTGCAGGTCACCACCGAGCAGCGCCACCAGCTCCAGGAGGCGAAGCGTCGCCAGATCGTGGCGACGATCGCCCGCAACGCGATGAACCCCCAGACCGGCGCCCCGCACCCGGCGGCGCGGATCGAGGCGGCGATGCTGGAGGCCAAGGTGCACGTCGACCCGTTCCGTCCGGTCGACGCCCAGGTCCAGGAGGTCCTCGGCAAGCTGCGGCCGCTGCTGCCGATCCGCCTGGACGTCGTCAAGGTCCGGGTCCGCGTGCCGGGCCAGCACTACCCGCGGGTGATCGGCGAGATCAAGGGGCTGGGCAAGCTGCTGGAGGAGACCTGGCTGGCCGACGGCTCCTGGAACGGGATCCTCGAGATCCCCGCCGGCGTGCAGACGGAGCTCTACGAGAAGCTCAACGCGCGCACGAAGGGCGCCGCCGAGACCGCTTTGGTTAAATAGCGTGCCCCGGTCCGAACGGCCGGTGCAGCACAGAGAATGCCTAGAGGACATCGTCCGGGCCACCGTTCGGGTGGCCGCGAGGCTTCCGCCTCGCATCCCCCTCGGGATCGCGTACTAGTTCTTCCCGGCGAGGAGCTTCCGAGCCACGGGCTCAAGCCCGGGCCGGGAACCTATCGGGTCGGCGCCCGGCTCTTCGCCAGCCAGTTGGGCCTGTTGGACCCGCGGCCGCCGGTCGTCCAGGTGGTGCCGCTGTCCGGCCGCTACCTGCCGAAGCCCGGCGACCAGGTCGTCGGGACCGTTACCGACGTCCAGAGCACCTTCTGGCTGCTGGACATCGGCGCCCCGCGCTGGGCCCCGCTGCACATGACCGGCACCCCCTGGAAGGTCGAGGTCGGCGAGACCGAGCGCTACCTGCGCGTCGGGGACGCGGTCGTCGTGCGGGTCGAGAACCTGGACGCCACCGGGCGCATCGGCGTCACCATGGCCGAGGAGGGGCTCGGCAAGCTCGAGGGCGGGACGATCGAACGGATCTCGCCGGCCCGCGTGCCGCGCCTGGTCGGCCGGGGCGGCTCGATGATCGCGACGATCACCCGGCACACCGGCGCCGAGGTCGCGATCGGCCAGAACGGCCGGATCTGGGTCGGCGGGAGCGCCGACGCGATCCAGCGGGTCCGCGACGTCCTGCAGATGATCGAGGAGAACGGCCCGCGCCCCGGCCTCACCGACCGCGTGGAGCGGTTCCTGCTCGCCACCACCCCGACCTCGGCCGGCGCCGAGGAGGCCGACGGGCGGGTCCTCCCGCGCGACGACGGGCCGCCCGGCGAGGACGGGGCCGGCGCGGGCGACGAGCTCGCGGACGGGACCCGGGGGTCCCGGGACGAGGACGAGAGCTGACGGTTCAAGGAGAGCAGAGCAATGGGGAGCGTGGGAGCGAAAGAGGTACCGGTCCTGTTGGACGCCGAGGGGCGCCGGATCGACGGACGGCGGCTGGACGAGCTGCGCCCGATCCAGATCCGCGCCGGCCCGCTGCCGCAGGCGGACGGTTCGGCGTTCGTCGAGTGGGGCGCGAACAAGGTGATGGCCGCGGTCTACGGGCCGCGCGAGGTCCACCCGCGCCATCTGCAGCAGAGCACGAAAGCGGTGATCCAGTGCCGCTACAACATGGCGGCGTTCTCCGTCGACGAGCGCAAGCGGCCCGGGCTGGACCGGCGCAGCCAGGAGATCTCCAAGGTGATCGCCGAGGCGTTCGAGTCGGTGGTCTTCGCCGAGGAGTTCCCCCGGACGAGCATCGACGTCTACATCGAGGTCCTGCAGGCCAACGCCGGGACCCGCTGCGCGGGCCTGGTCGCCGGGAGCGTCGCGCTCGCCGACGCCGGGATCCCCATGGTCGACCTGTTGCCGGCGGTCGCGGTCGGCAAGGTCGCCGGCGCGATCGCGCTCGACCTGAAGAAGGAGGAGGACAACTTCGGCGAGGCGGACCTGCCGATGGCGCTGGTGCCGCAGTCCGGCCGCCTCGTGCTGCTCCAGATGGAGGGGCACATGACCGAGCCGGAGCTCGCGAAGGCGCTCGACCTCGGGGTCGAGGGCTGCAAGGTCATCTACGAGAAGATGAAGGCGGCCCTCCGCGAGCGTTATTCGGTCCGCCCGCTCGCCGCGGAGGCCGCATGAGCGACGAGGTCGCCGCCGAGATCCTCCAGACGCACATCCTGGACCTGGCGGCCGAGGGCCGGCGGCTGGACGGCCGCGCGCCGGACGACTACCGGACGGTGACGATCGAGCCCGGGTTCGTCGCGACCGCCGACGGCAGCGCGCTGGTGCGGATCGGCGAGACCGCCGCGCTCTGCGGCGTCAAGCTCGAGCCGGGCAAGCCGTTCCCCGACACGCCGAACGCGGGGGTCCTGACCACCAACGCCGAGCTGATCCCGCTCTCCAGCCCGACCTTCGAGCCGGGCCCGCCGCAGCCGGGCGCCATCGAGGTCTCCCGCGTCGTCGACCGGGCGATCCGGGCGGCGGAGACGGTCGACCTGACCCGCCTGTGCGTCACCCCCGGCGAGAAGAGCTGGGTCTGCTACGTCGACATCCACATGCTGGGCCACGACGGCAACCTGATCGACGCGGGGATGCTGGCGGCGGTCAGCGCGCTCTCCGGGGCGGTCCTGCCGGCCAAGCGCTTCGGGATCGCGGAGGCGGACTATCCGCTGGACGTCCAGCACCTGCCCGTGGAGTGCACCTTCGTCCGCCTGGGCGACACGATCGTCGTCGACCCGACGTTCGACGAGGAGCACGCCGCCCAGGGGCGGATCACGGTCGCCACCGACGAGTCCGGCCGCGTCGTCGCGATGCAGAAGGGCCTGGTGGGCGCGTTCTCGCCGGACGACGTGAAGGCGGTCGTGCGCCGGGCGTTCGTCCACGGGGACCGGCTGCGCGAGCAGGTCCGCGGAGCGCGCCGATGAGCCAGCGGACGAAGAAGGTCGGCCCCGCCGGCTGGATGGGCCCGCGCTACGGGATCCGCATCCGCCGCCGGGTGGTCGAGATCGACCGGGTGCGGAGCCGCCCGTCCTCCTGCCCGCGGTGCGCGACCGTCACGCTCAAGCGGGTCGCGAGCGGGATCTTCGAGTGCCGCCGCTGCGGGACGCGCTACGCGTCCAACGCCTACGCCTTCTCGGCGCCCCCGCCCGTCACGCGGACCGAGGCCGCCACCAAGGGGGCCGGGAACCGTTAAGCCCCGCACCGGGCTGTTCTCGCGAGGTCCATGTTCCGTTGCATCCGGTGCGGCGAGGCGTTGCCCTCGGACGCGAACCTGTTCGGGGTCCGCTGCGACAACTGCGGCGGGAAGATCTTCTCCAAGGAGCACCCCAACGTCAAGAAGACCCTGAAGGCGCGCTAGGCGCCTCCGCGTCGACGCTCTGGATCTCGATCCAGGTGCCGTCCGGGTCCTTGACGAAGCCGATCCAGTAGCGCCCGCGCTCCAGCCAGGGCTCCAGCGCGAGCTCGGCGCCGGCCGCGACCAGCTCCCGCACGGTGGCGCGGGCGTCCTCCACCTCGAAGCCCAGGTGGTCGAGCCCCTCGCCGGGCACGTAGGGCACGTCGTGCGGCGAGCCCGGCGGGTACCAGTTCAGCTCCAGCTCCCGGTGCGTCAGGGGGTCCTCCAGCGCGACGAAGACCCCGCCCGCGGCCATCGAGCCCCGCCCCTTCTCCACGAGCCCGAGCAGTTCGGTGTAGAACCGGATCGAACGGTCCAGCTCGCGCACCCGGATCCCGACGTAGGCGAACCTCGCTCGTCGCGGCCGGTCCGGGGCCGACGCCGCGGAGGCAGGGGGGACCGCCGTGCTCTCGACCTCCGGCACGCCAGCCCGCCGGGCGCCTATAGGAGGAGCGGTGGCGGGCCGCGACGTCGTCCCGGTCCGGCCGGCGCTCGCGAAGCCGGCACGCCCGGCGGAGGCCGGGGGCTCCGGTCGCCGTGCGGGCGCGTCAGGTCCACCTAAAGAGGGCGCGCGGGCAGTCACCGGTCTAGGAACGACGATGGATCGGGCGTGTCCGGACTGCGGGGCGGAGACGGAGTACGTCGAAGGGACCAGCCGCGTCCTCCGGGGCAGCTGCGCGGCGTGCGGGCACGCCTTTCTGATCCTCGCGGACGACCAGCCGGTACCTCCGGCGGCCGGGACCGGGGTCGTGGCGGCCGGCGCGTCGGCCGACCCGGACGAGCCGGCGTCGGCCGCCACGGTGGACGGGCTCGAATGCGACGACTGCCACGGTCCGCTCGCCGTCCAAGCGACGGCGCCCGA
>JASHYB010000202.1 GCA_030043255.1 Thermoplasmata archaeon
GAGATGTTCGGCACGAAGTGGCCGTCCATGACGTCCAGGTGGAAGGCGTCGGCGCCGGCGGATTCCGCCTGCCGGATCGCCCCGGCGAGGTCCGCGAAGTCGGCGCTCAGGAGCGACGGAGCGAGCCGGAGCCGCCGGGCCGGGGGCACGGCCCCGCCCTACCGCCGTCGGCTATTAGAGCGCGGTCGGGCGCGGCGGCGTCAGAGGAATTCGCCCGGGTCCGGACCGCCGTCGGTCGCGGCGGGCGGGTGCGCGCGCAGCTCCGCCGCCTCGGGGGTCCAGCGGCCGAACTCGCGCAGCGCCTTCCAGCTGGGGCGGAAGCGCGAGCCGAGAATCGGCTCGTCGTCCCCGGGCACGCGCCAGAGGTACCGCCAGAGGAGCACCTCCCCGTAGAGCCCGACGGCGAGCGACAGCGCCGCCCCGACGATGTGGCTCGCCGGGAAGCTGCCGTCCGAGATCCAGGTGCCGAAGATGAAGGCGTCCAGGATCAGGAAGGAGAGGCCGACCCAGAGCTTGGCGTGGGAGTGGAAGAACCACTCCTTCCAGGTCGGGCCGGGGTCGAGGAGGGCGAGGCGCTTTTCCTGGTCGACCCGGTCCAGCGTCTCGGCGAGCGCCGCCTCCTCGTCGGGGGTCAGCTCCGTCTGGTCGTGCGGGGTCGAGCCGTAGTCGTCGGGGGAACCCTTCCGCGGGAACACGGGCGCTCCGGGGTCACGACGCCGGCGCGCTCGCCGGCACCGGCGCCGAGACGCCCGGGGGCGGCGCCGCCTCCGGGAGGGCCTCGGGGGCGCCGGAGGTGTAGGCCGTGGGGTAGAGGTGGCAAGCGACGATGTGGTTGGGCCGGACCTCGAGCAACGGCGGCTCGACCTTCGAGCAGACCGGCATCACCGCCGGGCACCGGGTGTGGAAGCGGCAGCCGGGCGGCGGCGCCGCCGGACTGGGGACGTCCCCCTGGAGGACGATCCGCTCCCGCTTCAGGTCCGGGTCCGGGATCGGGATCGCCGACAGCAGCGCCTGGGTGTACGGGTGCAGCGGCCGCTGGAACAGCTCCTCGGTCGGCGACTGCTCGACGACCTTGCCCAGGTACATCACGACGACCCGCTGGCTCATCGCGCGGACCACCGACAGGTGGTGGGAGATGAACAGGTAGGCGAGCCGCTGCTCGGCCTGCAGCCGCTTGAGGATGTTGAGGATCTGCGCCTGGACGGAGACGTCCAGCGCGCTCGTCGGCTCGTCCAGCACGATGAACTCCGGGCGTAGGGCGAGCGCCCGGGCGATGCCGATCCGCTGGCGCTGGCCGCCGCTGAACTCGTGGGGGAAGCGCCACTCGTGCTCCGGGTTCAGGCCGACGTCGCGCAGCAGCTCCGTGACCCGGCGCCGCCGCTCGGAGCGGCTGCCGACGTGGTGGATCTCCAGCGGCTCGGCGATGATGTCCCGGACGAGCATCCTCGGGCTGAGCGAGCTGAACGGGTCCTGGAAGACGATCTGGAGCTTGCCGCGCAGCTGGCGCATCGCGTACGGGCCCTTGCGGTAGAGCGAGTAGCGGTTGGCGAGCGCGTTCAGCTCCGCGAGCGCCCGGCGGGCCTCGGGGGGCGGGGTCGCCCGGCCGTTGTCGTCGGTCCGGGCGTACGGCTGGAGCACCTCGTAGAGCGCGAGGAGGCGCTGGTAGACCTCCGGCGGGGGCCGGTAGAAGGCGTGGCCGCTGGACGGTTCGATCAGCCGCAGCAGGAGGCGGCCGGCGGTGGTCTTGCCGCAGCCGGACTCGCCGACGAGGCCGACGGTCTCCCCCTCCCGGATGTCGAAGCTGATCCCGTCGACCGCCCGGACGTCGCCGATGTGGCTGGAGATCAGGCCCCCGCGGATCGGGAAGTACTTGCGGACGTTGCGCGCCGCCAGCACGATGGGCGCCTCCGATCGCGTCGCGAGCATCGTCCCGGGGCCTCCTCCGTTACTCCCCCACGGTTGGTCCGTGATATAGATAGCATGCGACGGCGTGACCCGCCCCCTCGTCGGTCATCGGGGGCGGATCGGTCCGGCAGACCGGCATCGCGAACGGGCACCGGGGATGGAACCGGCAGCCGGCCGGCGGTTGGATAAGGTTCGGGACCGAGCCGGCGATCGTCCTCAGCTCCTTGCCCGGCTGGTCGACCCGGGGGACGGAGGCGAGCAGGCCCTGCGTGTACGGGTGGAGCGGGCGGCGGAACAGCTCGCGGACCGGGCCCTGCTCGACGATCCGGCCGGCGTACATGACGCAGACCCGGTCGGCGACCTCGGCGACCACGGCGAGGTCGTGGGTGATCAGCAGGATCGCGGTCCCGACCCGGCGGCGCAGGGCGCCGATCAGCTCCAGGATCTGCGCCTGGATCGTCACGTCGAGCGCGGTCGTCGGCTCGTCAGCGAGCAGCACGTCCGGGTCGGCCGACAGCGCCATGGCGATCATCACCCGCTGGAGCATCCCTCCCGACAGCTCGTGAGGGTAGCCGCGCGCGACCTGCGGCGGGTTCGCGATCTGGACCGACTCGAGCAGGCGGACGACCCGCCAGAACAGCCCCTGGTCGAGCGGCCGACGGACCCAGCCGCGGAGCCCCCAGAGGCGGTAGTGGACGTGCCGCGCTCGCTCACTGAGCTGGCGCAGCCGCAGCTTGCTCAGCGCGCCGGCGTGGCTGCGGCGCTCCCGCATCTCCGCGAGGTGCACCCGGTTCATCTCGTCGTGGATCCCGAGCAGGCGGCGGCGGTGCCGGAGGTAGCTCCGCTGCATCGGGCGCAGGCGCAACCGCTCCAGCGCCCGGCCGAGCTCGGCGCGGGTCGTCGACGGGCGCACCGCGGCGAGCCCGATGTAGTAGGCCTCCGTGCCGAGGCGGGGGGAGCGGGCCGCCGCCCCCAGCGCCTCGGCCGCCTTGCGGATCTCCGGGCGCTTCTGGGCCCCGATCGCCGCGAGCAGGGCGTGCAGCGCCGGCTCGACCTCCGGCGCGTCCGGGGTCGCCTGCAGCAGCTCGTCGACGACCTCGGCGCCCCGGTGCAGGAACAGGATCTCCCCGACCTGGTTGGCGATGGAGAAGACCGGGTTCATCGCCTGGGTCGGTTCCTGGAAGATCATCGAGATCCCCCGACCGCGGACCGCCTCCATCCGCTGGTTCGCGCGCCGGATGCGACGGAACCGGCGGGAGACCTTCACGCGCGGCGTGCCGGCGATCGGCCGGAACGCGGCCTCCTCCTCGATCCCCCAGAGCAGGTCGACCCCGCGGTACAGGACCGAGCCGTGGACGATCCGGCCGGGAGGGTCGGCGATCAGCCGGGTCACCGAGAACGCCGTGACGCTCTTGCCGCAGCCGGTCTCGCCGACCAGCCCGGTGGTCTCCCCCCGGCGCAGCTTCAGCGAGACCCCGTCCAGCGCCTTGACGACGCCGTCGTAGGTGTAGAAGTAGGTCCGCAGGTCCCGGACGTCCAGGACGACCTCCGGGTCCGGGGCCGCGGCGGCCGCCGGGACCGCCGGCGTCGCCTCCGCCGACGGGGCCGGGGCGGGCTCGGCCGCCGGGGAGCCGACCGGCGTCGGGAGCTCGGTGCGCGGGGCCGCGGCCGCTGCGCTCATCGCCGCAGCCTCGGGTCGAGGGCGTCGCGCAGCCCGTCGGACAGGAAGTTCACGCTC
>JASHYB010000203.1 GCA_030043255.1 Thermoplasmata archaeon
ATCTTCACCGGAGCGGAGAGCGGGCGAGGCATGGTGATTTCGAGCGTAACACCCGTTTAGGCGTCCGGCGGTTATGAGCGCATCCCCCGCCGTGACCGCGATCGCACGTTCCGTCGCCCTCGCGCGTCGTGCCGACGGCCCCGGTCCGGTCTATCCTCCTCGGGAGGACACCGAGCTGCTCGCCGGCGTCGCCCGCCGGCTCGTGGGCCGTACCGTGCTGGAGCTTGGCTCGGGGTCGGGGGCGGTCGCCCTGGCGGCGGCCCGGGCGGGGGCACGTCGGGTGGTCGCCACCGACCTCAATCGGTCCGGCCTTCGGGCGCTGCGACGGGACGCCGCCGCCGAGGGCCTGCACGTGGAGGGGGTCCGGACCGACCTCGCCCGGGGGCTCGGCCGGTTCGAGCGCATCCTCGCGAACCCGCCGTACCTGCCGACCCGTCCGGCCGAGCGGGACCCGGACCCGTGGGTGAACCTGGCGCTTGACGGCGGGCCGGACGGCTGCCGGGTCCTCGCCCGCATCGTCGCAACCCTCCCCGCCCATCTCGGGCCGGGCGGCGTGGGGTTCGTGTTGGTCTCCTCCCTGCAGAGCCCGCGGCGTCGGCAGGCGATCCTGCGCCGGTGGCGGGCCCGCGGAGGGCGGGCGCGAGCGATCGCTCGACGGAGCCTCGAAGGCGAGCGGCTCGAGGTCTGGGAACTGTCGCTCCCCGAGGCTAGCCGCGACGCTCGGCGTAGCGGACGACCCGCTCGAGGAACGCGTGGCCGTCGCCGTAGCCGGCCGACGAGCGCTGTCGACTCCAGTCCGGGGCCTGGGCCCGGAAGAACGCGCGTTCGGGGTGCGGCATCAGCCCGAAGACGTTCCCCTCCCGGTTCGTGAGGCCGGCGACGTCCCCCTCGGAGCCGTTCGGGTTCCACGGGTACGACGCCGGGCCTCCGTCCGGCGCCACCCAGCGGAAGATCACCTGACCGTCCGCCTCCAGCTCCCGGCGCCGGGCGCTGCCGCCCGCGAGCACGAGCTTGCCTTCGCCGTGGGCTGAGGGGAACAGGTACCGGGTCCCCGCCGGGACGCCGTCCAGGATCGGGAAGCGGCCGCCGGTCCAGGCGACGAACGTCGGCCGGCACTCGAACCGCCCCGAGTCGTTCGGGACCAGCGCCGCCTCCGGCGCTCCGAGCCGGCCGTCAGGCGAGCCGGGGAGCAGGCCGAGCTCCGTGGCGACCTGGAAGCCGTTGCAGATGCCCGCCACGACACGGCCTTCGCGGACGAACGCCTCCAGCTCCGGACCGATTGCCGCGCGGGTCCGTGCCGCGAGGATCGCGCCGGCCCGCACGTAGTCCCCGCCCGAGAAGCCGCCCGGCAGGAACAGCGCCGCGAAGTCGTGCAGCCGGCGGCGCCGGCCGGCCGGTGCGTTGGGCCCGAACCGCTTCAGATGGACGACCTCCGGGGCCGTGCCGAGCTGCTCCAGCGCGACCTTCAGCTCCCGGTCGCAGTTCGTGCCCTCGATCGCCAGGATGGCGACCGGGAGCCGGGAAGCTCCCACGGCCGAGCAGCGGGTCTCCGCGCTTAACCGCTTCACCCGGTGGCCAGCGGCGGCTCGAGCACGAAGACGGTGAGCCGCCTTCCCGCCCGGACCCTGGCGGCGCTCGGGGGGAGCAGGGCGAACCCCGCCGCCCCGCGCAGGCTGGAGATCGCCGACGAGCCGTGGAAGGTCGAGCTCGCGAGCGCCCCGCGCAGGCGAACGGGAACTACGGTGGCGAGTCCCGGAGTCGGGGCGACCGCCGGACCCGCGAGGCGCGCCGGGCGCTCCGTCCAGCCCGGTCCCGGCAGCCGGGCCAGTCGCCGCAGCACCGGGAGCATCAGCCAGTGCATGTTCAGCAGGCAGGAGGTCGGATGGCCCGGCAGGCCGACCAGCAACTTGCCGCCGGCACGCGCGGCGAGCGTCGGCTTACCGGGTCGGACGGCGATCCCGTGGAAGAGCGGCCGGCCGATCTTCGCAAAGAGGCGGGGCAGGTGATCGTGCTCTCCGACCGAGCTGCCACCGGTCGCGAGCACCAGGTCCGACCTCCGAAGCGCCCTCCGTAAGGCGGCTTCGATCGCCCGGGGGTCGTCCCGGACCGGCGGCACCGCGCGCGGAAGGCCGCCGCAGGCCGAGACGATCGCGGAGAGCGCCGCGTTGTTGCTCTCGTAGATCTGGCCCGGCCGGAGCCGCTCGCCGGGCAGGCGCAGTTCGTTGCCGTTCGGGACGATGGCGACGACCGGTCGCGCGTACACGGTAAGACGGTCCTGCCCGCACGCGGCGGCGGCCGCCAGATCAGACGGCCCCAGCGGCGACCCCGGCCGCACGAGCAGCTCGCCTCGGGCGAAGTCGTCCCCCGCCGGGGCGATCCGCGCACCGGGGCGGACCGGCGCCCGGAGCCGGACGGTTCGCCCCCGGGCCACGACCTCCTCGAAGATCTCGACCGCGTCGGCGCCGGAGGGGACCGCTCCTCCGGTGGCGATGGCGACCGCTTCGCCCGCGCGCAGGCGCCGGCGGAACGTCTGTTCCGCGAACACCTCGCCGACAATCCGGAGCGAGACCGGCGTCCGGAGACCCGCCCCGCGCGTGTCGACGCTGCGCAGGGCGTAGCCGTCCCAGCTCGCCCGGTCGAAGGGTGGAACCGGTGCCCTCGCGCGGACGGCGCGCGCCGGCACGCGACCGAGGGCCTCTCCGAGAGCGACCTCCTCCGTACGAGCGATCGGCCGCACGGCCTCGAGGAGCTGGCGACGCGCCTGGAGCGCCGGGGTCAACCGGCCGAACAGGTGGGCCCTCATCGCGAGACCCGCGCCGCGGTCACTCGACGCCCTCGATGCGGCGCGCAGCGGACCGGTGGCCGGCGCGCAGGCACTCGGCGAGCGGAGCTCCGGCGAACCAGCCCCCGTAGAACCCCCCGCGGAAGGCGTCCCCCGCCCCGACGAACGTCCGGGGCCGCCGCGACCGAGCGCCGGCGACATGGACGGTCCCCGCGCGGGAGAAGGCGGTCGCCCCTCGAGCGCCCTCGGTCCGGACGACCAGCGGGATCCGCTCCAGCAGCTCCGCCGGGCCGCGCGCTCCCAGTAGCGTCGCGGCCCGCGAGATCTCCGCCTCGTTGCCGAAAAGGATCTCCGCGAGGGGGGCGATCTGCCGGAGCGTCCGGGAGCCCCAGCGGTAGAAGATCTCCTGCGCCGGATCCAACGCCACCCGCTGGCCTCGGCGGCGGGCAGCCCGGGCCAGCCGCAGGTGCTCTCCGGGGTCCCCGGTACTGAGGTGCAGCCATCGATAGTCCGCCGACCAAGCTCCCGGCGGCGGGCCCGGTCGGCCCATCGGGCCCTGCTGGATCAGCGTCCGCGTTCCGCCCGCGGCGTCCTCGACGATCGTGCAGGTCGGGGTCGGGGTTCCCGGCACCGCGACGAGTCCTCGCAGGTCGACGCCTTCCCGCCGCAGCAGGGCCCGATACCGCACCGGGAACCCGTCGCCGACCCGAGCGAGCAGGCCGACCCGGACCCCCGCCCGCCGCGCCGCACGGGCGAGGTTCGTCGCCGTGCCGCCGAGCTCGTCCCGCTCGTCGAGGACCGGCACCGTCCGATCGGGCCCGGGAAAGCGGTCGACCTGCAGGAAGCGGTCCACGTTCACGTGGCCAGCGACCAACAGGTCCTTCGTCGGGCCCCGCCGAGCCACGCGTTCCCCCGGCGCCGGGAGGGCGGCCGGCGGATAGCGGTTCGGTCGGGCGCGCGCGCTTATGGGCCGGGGGACCTCGGCGACCGGCGGCCGATGCTCGTCGAGGGAGCGGTGCTCGACATCGACGGGCCGAGGGCCGCTTACGTACGGTTCCGCCGG
>JASHYB010000041.1 GCA_030043255.1 Thermoplasmata archaeon
CCATCGCTCCACCGGCTCCGCCCGGATCGACGGTCGCGCCCGTTGCGGAGCCTCCCGAGTTCGGCCCCGGAGCCCGAAGAGGATCGGACAGTCGGTGTGGGGCGCCACCAGCAGCCGTCGCGTGCGCGGATCGTGACACAGGAACAGCTGCGGGTGACGGCGCTGCGCCGCGAGCACGCTCGCGCGGTCCACTTCGCGCGGAAGGCCGATCCGCCCGGGGTGGCGGTAGGCGAGGAGCTCCCAGGTCGACCGGCGAGCCGGCCAGGCGATCGCCGCCGACGCTCCGATGACTCCCCGGCGCCCGCCGCGGAACCGGACGCTCGCCCCGTGACGTCGCAGCTCCCGCCGGACCGGCTCGATGCGCACCAGCTCGCGAACGGCCGCCCAGTAGAGCGCGGACGGCAGGGGTCGGTCGGTCGCCACCAGCGCGGGGTCGGTCCCGCGCTCCGCCGGGGCGATCTCGAGCAAGCGGTGCCAGGCCTCTCCGAGGAACGCCCCCTCGCGGGCGACCTCCGCGTCCCGGCCGCGCCGGAACGCGAAGACCTCACGGCCGCCCAGCTCGCCGACCACGAACGGCCGGCCCTGTCCGCGGCCGAGCCGGACCGCGAGCGCGGCGTTGCCCCGAGTCTTCCACGGAACGTTCGGGTTCAGGCGGACGAGCCTCGGCTCGCCCAGCACGTCGAGCCGGTGCGCGTGGGCGACGCCGACCAGCTCGGTCAGCGCCCAGGTGGTGCAGCCGCCGCGCCGACTGTCGGTGTCGTCGATCCCGAGCCACACGGTCCGCTCCGGCCGGGGCCGGTCCCCCTCGGCCCGGCGCTAGGCGAGGGCGGCGAGGAGCTTTTCGTACTGCGCCCGGTTCGACTCCAGGTCGGTCGCCCCGCGGACCGGTCCCGGTCGCTCGCCGAGCAGCTTGACCTCGAGCCCCTCCCGGTCGGGGGTGGCCGGGCGGTGGAGCACGCCGACCGGCAGGCGCCCCTGCTCGATCTGGTCGAGGCAGACGCCGAACATCTTGCGCCGGTCGGTCGGGTCGTAGTCGGGCAGGGTCGCGACATCGACGACCTTCTCGCGCCAGAGCTTGTAGGTGTCGTTGTAGGTGACGCAAGGGGAGAGGTCCTCGACGAACGCGAAGCCCCGGCCCTCCCGGTTGAAGCGCAGCGCCTCCTCCAGGATGGCGGTCATCCCCTTGGGGTCCCCCGAGAAGGTCCGGGCGATGAAGTTCGGCGCCGGCACGCTGAGCGCGGTCAGGATCGCGTGGAACGGCGGCTCGACGTTCCCCTCGAAGCCGATCTGGCTGGTCGGCGAGGCCTGGCCCTTCGTCAGGCCGTAGGTCTCGTTGTTCATGACCAGGTACAGGATCGAGGCGTTCTTCTTGAACGCGTGCAGGAAGTGCCCCATGCCGATCGCGTAGCCGTCCCCGTCCCCCCCGGCCGCGACGACCGTCAGCGCCGGGTTGGCGAGCTTCACCCCGACCGCCTGCGCGAGCAGCCGGCCGTGGAGCGCGTGGATGCCGTTGATCTCCAGGAAGTTGTGGATGGAGCCGGAGCAGCCGATACCGCCGACCAGCACCAGCTCGTGGACCGGGATCTTGAGGTTCGCCGCCGCCTTCTTCACCGCGGCGAGCACCCCGAAGTCGCCGCAGCCCGGGCACCAGATCGGCTGGACCGGCTTCGCGGACTTCGGCGGCATCGCTACTTCGCCTCCGGGATCTCGGCGACGATCTCCGGCGCCCGGAAGGACGCCCCGTCGTACCGCAGGATCGACCGGAGCTTGGCGTGGTGCCAGGGCAGGTTCTCCCGCATCAGACGGGCGAACTGGCCGGTGTAGTTGTGCTCGACGACGTAGGCGACGTCGACCCCCTTCAGGAACGGGTCGAGCTCGTGAACCGGCACCGGGTAGACCGTTCGCGCCTGGTAGTAGCGCGTGGCCAGCCCGCGCGCCTCGAGCAGCCGCTGGGCTTCCAGGATCGGGCCGGAGGTGCTGCCGAAGCCGACGAGGCCGACCTTCGCGGTCGCCGGGCCGAACAGACGCCCGCCGGGCAGCTCGTCGCGCGCCCGGTGCATCTTCTCCATGCGCTGGTGCATCATCCGCCGGCGGTTCACCGGGTCCACCGAGACGTGGCCCCACTCGTCGTGCTCGTTCCCGGTCACCTCCGACCACAGCCCGGGGGTCCCGGGGACCGCCCAGGGGCTGACGCCGTTGTCGGTGTGGCCGTAGACCTTGTACTCCGTGAGCGCGGCCGCCGCGTCCGCCGACAGCCGCGGGCCCCGGTCCACGGCGACGTGCTGGAGGTCGAAGCGCCGGCTGGTGGTGGTGTTCTGGCAGAGCGCCTGGTCGAGCAGCAGGATCACCGGCACCCGCCAGCGGTCGGCGAGATTCAGCGCCTCGACCGTCATCCCGAAGGCGTCGACCGGGTCGGACGGGGCGACGATGAACCGCGGGTACTCGCCGTGGCCGAGGTTCGCGAGGTGCGAGAGGTCCGACTGCTCGTGGCGCGTCGGCTCGCCCGTGGAGGGCCCGACCCGCTGGCAGTCGGCGACCAGCACCGGGATCTCGGCGGCGCCGGCGTGGCCGATCCCCTCGGTCATGAGCGAGAGCCCCGGGCCGCTCGTGCTCGTCATCGCCCGAGCCCCGGCGTAGGAGGCGCCGATCACCATGTTGATTGCCGCCAGCTCGTCCTCCGCCTGGCGGACCACGCCGCCGAGCGGGGGCAGGTAGCGCTGCAGGTACTCCATGACCTCCGTGGCCGGGGTGATCGGATAGCCGGCGAAGAACCGCCCCCCGCCGACGACGAAGCCGAGGGCGACCGCTTGGTTGCCGGTCGTCAGGATCAGGTCGTGGGCGTCCCCGTCGGCGACGCTGAAGCGGTTCGGGCAGCCGCTCGTCTCCAGCGCCGCCTTGCGGCCGATCTCCAGCGCCTTGAGGTTCTTGTCGAGCGCGTCGCCGCCGCGACGGCGGAATCGCTCCTCGATCACCTCGCGGGTCTGCGTCGGGTCGAAGCCGAAGACGACCGAGAGCGCGCCGTAGGCCGCGGTGTTCTTGAAGATCGGCTGGCCCAGCGGACCGCCGACGAGCGTGGCGAACGGAAAGCCGACGGCGCCCGGCGCCTCGGAGCGGAACGCGGTCGAGTCGTAGAGGACAAAGCCGTGCGGCGCGAGCTCCGCCCGGCCGAGGTCGATCGCCTGCTGATCGAAGGCGACGAGCACGTCGACGTGCTGCTTGACCGCGGCGATCGGGTCGCGGCTGGCGCGGACGGAAGCGTCCGCATGGCCGCCGCGGATCCGCGAGAGCACGTTGCGCGAGGTGTAGACGTACAGGCCCCGCTTGCGGAAGTACCGGCCGAGCAGGTCGCTGACGGTCAGGGTCCCGTCGCCGCCCTGGCCCCCGATCATCACCGACAGGTCGGCGAGCTCGATCGGCCGGCCCCCGGCCTGAGGGGCGCTCTCGCCGGGGATCGGGCCGGTCCGTGCCGCGGGGGTCGTCATCGTGAACGATCTCGAGCCTTGCTGCTGCTCGCCACTCGTTCGAGGTTGGGTGCGTATTTAACGGGACGTTCGTGCCGCCCGCGGGGGCGGGTGCCTGCCCCGCGCTGACGTGCCGCCGGCTCGCCGTTGCGCGACAGGCCCGGTCGGGAACCGCTCCCGACGACTTTTAGCCTCTCCCGCCCTCGAACGGTCGTGGGGGAGGCCGCGCTCGTCGAAGACTTCCATCCGGAGACCGCCTCGCAGCGGCACCTGCCGACGCAGCTCGTCGTCTGGGACGAGACGCTCCGGGACGGTGAGCAGGCGCCCGGGGTGCTGTTCTCGCCGGACGAGAAGCTCGAGATCGCCGAACTGCTGGACGAGGTGGGCGTCGGCGTGATCAACGCCGGGATCCCGGTGGTCTCGGCGGAGGAGGCCCGCGCGGTGCGCGCCGTCGCCGAGGCCGGCTTCCGCGCGAAGATCCTGGCCGCGGCGCGGACGGTGCCGAAGGACGTCGAGGCGGTGATCGGCTCGGGGGTGAGCCACATCGCGATCTTCGTCGCGGCGAGCCAGGTCCACCTGAAGTTCAAGCTCAAGATGAGCCAGGAGGAGGTCCTCGCCGCCTCGCTCGCGTCGGTCCGTCGCGCCAAGGAGGCCGGCCTGCATGTCGCCTTCGTGACCGAGGACACCGTGCGCGCGCCGTTCGACTTCGTGGAGCGGCTCTACCGGGCGGTGCAGGACGCCGGCGCGGACCGGCTGGTCGTCGCCGACACGGTCGGCGTGATGACGCCGCTGACGTTCCGCTGGTACCTGAACGAGTTCGTCCGCCGGGTCCGCCCGAAGGACCTCTCCGTCCACTGCCACAACGACTTCGGCATGGCAACCGCGAACACGCTCACCGCGGTCGAGGTCGGCGCGGTGGCGCCGCACGTTTGCGTCAACGGCCTCGGCGAGCGGGCGGGGAACGCCTCGCTGGAGGAGGTCGTGCTCGCGCTGGAGACCCTCTACCACTACGATACCGGCATCCGGACCGAGCGCCTCTACGAGCTGTCGCGCCTGGTGGAGGAGTACTCCGGCGTGCCGATCGCGGCGAACAAGGCGCTGGTCGGCTACAACGCCTTCTCGCACGAGGCCGGCATCCACACGCACGGGATCCTCGCGAACACGCTCACCTACGAGCCGCTGCAGCCCGAGACGGTCGGCCGCCATCGGTCGATGATCCTGGGCAAGCACACCGGCCGCGCCGCCGTCGTCGAGAAGCTCCGCGAGCGCGGGATCACCGCGCCGGAGGCGAGCGTCATCGACCTGCTCGCGCGGCTGAAGGAGGGCGCCGAGGCGCGCTCGAAGGAGGAGGTCCACGCGTTCCTGGAGGAGTACCGGGCCCGCCTCGAGCGCCCCGGGATCTC
>JASHYB010000204.1 GCA_030043255.1 Thermoplasmata archaeon
GCGGCGGTCGCACGCTTCGCCGACGGGCGTCGACCGGAGCTTCGCCTCCGCATCCGCTCGTCGATCCCGGTCGCGCGCGGCCTCAAGAGCTCCAGCGCGGTCGCGACCTCGGTCGCCCTTGCGACCGGTCGCGCTCTGGGGCAGGAGCCTTCGGCCGAGGAGGCCGCCCGGATCGCGGCGATCGCCGGACGCCGGGCGGGCGTCAGCGCGACCGGGGCGTTCGACGACGCGCTCGCCGGCCTGGTCCCGGAGGTCGTAGTGACCGACAACCGCCGCGATGTCGAGCTGCGTCGGTTCCCGCTGGACGCCGGGCTCAGGGTCGCGCTCTGGATCCCGGGCCGTCCGCACCCCCGTTCGCCGTCGGTGCGTCGGAGATTCCGTCGTGAGGCTCGCTTGGCTCGCCGGGCGGTCGACGCGGCGCTCGCCGGGGACTGGAAATCGGCCATGGCGGCCAACTCCGTGCTGGTCGAGCGGGCGATGGGCTACCGCTACGACCGGGTCCGAGCGTCGGTCGCCGCGGCGGGCGCCCTGGCGTCCGGCGTCAGCGGGCTCGGGCCCACGTTCGCCGCGGTCGTCCCGGCGGAGCGCCTCTCGCGGGTCCTCCGCGCGCTGCCGCCCCGAACGGGGCGTCGCCGGGCGCTTGCCCTGCCGCAGGAGCCGCTCGCCCCCTCGAGGAACGGCCCATGACGACCGTCCGGCTCTGGCCCGGCACGCTGCACGGCCGAGCTCGTGCCCCGCCGTCCAAGAGCTACACGCATCGCTTCGTGCTGGCGGCCCACCTGAGCGGACGACCGGGACGGATACGACGCCCGCTGCTCAGCGACGATACGACCCGAACGGCCAGCGGCGTGCGTACCCTGGGCTCGACGCTGCGCAAGACCGCCGACGCGTGGACCGTCGCTCCCGACTGCGGGTCCGGTCCACGGCGGCGGCAAATCATTGACTGCGGGGAGTCGGGGACGACGCTCCGGCTGCTCGCTCCTACGGCTTCGTTGCTCGACCGCCCGGTGCGCTTTGTGGGCCAGGGGCGCCTCCCCTCGCGTCCCATGGCCCCGCTCTTTCGTACGCTCGGTGCGCTCGGGGCCACCGTCCGGCTCGACGACGACCGCTCCGTGCTCCCGTTCTCGATACGGGGACCGATCCACGGGGGCCGGGTGGCGGTCGAGGTCTCCACCAGCTCGCAGTTCACCTCGGCGCTCCTCATGGCGCTCCCGCTGGTCGAGCCGGCGTCGGTCGTCCGGACGATCGGGACCCCGGTTTCCGAGCCGTACGTCCGGGCGACCCGCGAGGTGCTGCGCCGGCAGGGGGTGCGCACGTCGCGGACCCGAAACGGGTACCGCATCCCGGGGGGTCAGCGCTATCGACCGCTCGACGCGACGGTCCCGGGGGACGCCTCGTCGGCCGCCTATCTGTGGGCCGGGGCGGCGATCTCCGGCGGGCGCGCGACCGTCTCGGACGTGCCCGACGACTGGCCGCAGGCGGACCTCGCCGTGCTGCCGTTGCTGGAGGCCTTCGGGGCGATCGTCGCCCGCCGGGGCGACGCGGTCACGGTCGAGGGGGACCGGCGCCGTCCCTTCCGTGTCGTGCTCGACGACGCGCCGGACCTGTATCCGCTGGCGGGCGTGCTGGCGGCCACGGCGCCCGGGCGCAGCGAGCTGGTGGGCGCCGCGCACGCCGCCGCCAAGGAGTCCGACCGAGTTCAGGAGACCGTGAGGCTCGTGCGGAAGCTGGGGGGCAAGGCGCGCCGGAGCCCCGGCGGCCTCGCGGTGGACGGAACCGCCCGGCCTCGGCGCCTCGAGCTGCGCGGGATGCAGGACCACCGGCTCGTAATGAGCGCGGCCGTCGGCGCGCTCGCGGCGGACGGCCCCAGCGTGCTGGCGGACGCCTCGTCCGTCGCCAAGTCGTTTCCCGGCTTCTTCGAGACGATCGCCGGGCTCGGCGCGGAGGTGCGCCGGACATGACGATGGAGATCGGTCGACGGCTGCGCGTGGGACTGTTCGGCTCGAGCCACGGGCCGGAGGTCGGCGTGACCATCGACGGCCTCCCGGCGGGGACGCCGATCGACCTGGAGGCGATCCAGGCGGAGCTCGACCGTCGGCGCCCGGTCGGGCGACGCCTCGCCACGCGCCGGCAGGAGGAGGACCAGCTGGTCGTGGACCAGGGAGTGCGCGACGGCAGGTCCGACGGCCGGACGTTCCGGGCCCATGTCGCGAACACCGACGTCCGACGCGAGCCGTACGACCGCCTGCGGGACACCCCGCGACCGGGACACGCCGATTATCCGGCACGGGTACGGTACGGGCCCGAGGCCGACCTCTCGGGGGGCGGCATCTTCTCCGGTCGAATGACGGTCGGGCTGGTGGCGGCGGGAGCGGTCGCCAAGGCGTTGCTCGCGCCGGTGGGCGTGACGGTGGTCGCCTACACTCGGGCCATCGGTGTGGTCGACGCGCCCGCGCCGGAGGAGATGAGCGTCGAGGAGATCGCGCGACGCGCCCGGTCCAACGAGGTCGGTTCGGTCGACGCGGCTTCCGCCGACCGCATGGCGGAGGCGATCGGCGAGGCGCGCCGGGCCGGCGACAGCGTCGGAGGCATCGTCGAAGTGCGGGCCGCCGGGGTCCCCGTGGGGCTGGGCGAGCCGTTCTTCGACTCGATCGAAAGCGTGCTCGCGCACGCCTACTTCAGCGTCCCGGCGGTCAAGGGCGTGGAGTTCGGTTCCGGCTTCGCGGCCGCGCGCATGCGCGGCAGCGAGCACAACGACGCCTTCGTCCTGGACGGCGACGCGATCCGGACGGCGACGAACCACGCGGGAGGCATCCTGGGGGGCCTGGCGACCGGCATGCCGATCGTCGCCCGGGTGGTGGTCAAGCCGACCTCGTCGATCGCGGTCCGCCAGCGGACCGTCGACCTCGCCCGACGGGTGCCGGCCGAGCTGGTCGTCACCGGCCGGCACGACCCGTGCATCGTCCCCCGCGCGGTGGTCGTCCTCGAGTCGGTGACCGCGTTCGCCCTCGCCGATCTGGCCCTGGAGGGGGGCTTCCTCCGATGACCGCGCCGCCCGTCCGCACCGCGGTCCTCGGGGCGGGAGGGTACATCGGCCAGCACTTCGCCCGGCTGCTCGCCGACCACCCCTGGTTCGAGCCGCCGCTGCTCGTCGGCGGAAGCCAGTCCTCCGGCCGTACCCTCGAGCAGCGATGGCAGCTCGACGAACCTCCGCCAGCGTCGCTCGCGGCGCTCCGGCTCTCGCGCGACGGGCCCGCGGCCCTCGCCCGCCGCGGCGTGAAGGTGGTCTTCTCCGGTCTTCCGAGCGGGGTCGCCGGCGCCTTCGAGCGCGAGCTCGTGCGCCGGGGCGTATCGGTCTTCTCGAACGCGGCGGACCATCGTCGCGACCCCGGCGTGGC
>JASHYB010000205.1 GCA_030043255.1 Thermoplasmata archaeon
ACCCCGTGCGCCCGGGCGAGGTCGACGTCCTTCGGGTCGATGAGCCCCGGGTGGGCGAGGATGTCCACCAGGCCGGAGTCGATGGCGGCGTGGTTGGTCCCCGGCGCGACCCGCTCGACGACCGACTCGCCGTGGACCAGGACCACCTGGGCCCCCGCGTTCCGGGCGGCCCGGGCCGCGTCGGGGATCCGGCGCGGGGGGACCTGCGTGATCTCCACCCCGACCAGCGGGACGAACGGTTCGCCGTCCCAGGCCCGCGCCTCCTGACGGAGCCGCTCCAGGAGTGGCCGGGGGTCCTCGAGGCCGATGTGGTCGGTCAGCGCGAGCACCCGGTGCTCGAGCAGTTCCGCCTCGTGCCACATGTCCGTCGGGGAGGTCGCCCCGTCCGTCAGGTACGAGTGGGCGTGGAAGTCGATGCGGCGCCAGCCCGACGGCCCCGCCGACCGGTCCATGCGGCCGGCCGAGGCCCCGCGCCAGATAGGTTCGCCGCCCCCGCCGGCCCGCGGCGGGGGCGGCCGCGGGTCGGCGCTAGCCCTTCGCGGTGAAGCCGATCGTCGTCACCGCCGGCGAGCCGCCCGAGACGGTGAGCGAGCCGGTCGCCGAGCCGCTGGTGACGCGGTAGCCGTGCACCGCGTAGAACTTGAAGCAGTACGTCCCGTTCGGCACGGTGAACGAGATCGAGCTCCCGCTCGAGGTCTCGACGAGGTGGATCGGCCAGGGCGTCGAGCCCGCCGACTGGCTGCGGAGCAGCACGCTCCAGTTCGTGCCGTTGACGAGACCGGTCTCGTTGAACGTCACGGTGTACGTCGGGACCGCCGTGAAGTTCACGAGGATCACCGACGGCGACGAGCCGGCGATGGCAAAGGTGCCGGTGCCGCCCGTGGAGATCGTGTAGCCCTGCACGCTGTGCACGCTGTAGCGGTAGGTCCCGTTCTGCAGCAGGAAGTCGATCGTCGTGCCCTTGCCGGACTGCGTCTCCGTCCGGCTGTGGCCGAAGGTGTGGGTCGCGGTGACGGTGACCGACCAGTGCTGGCCGCTCGCCAGGCCGTTCTCCTCGACCGCGATCGGGTAGAAGGCGCCCTCGGCGACCTGCAGGAACGAGACGTTGACGCTGACCGCAGCGTCCGTGATCACTAGGCCGGCGCGGCTCGGGCCGCTCGCCACGAAGCCGAGCACCTCGGCGATCTTGTAGTGGTAGGTCCCGTTGGGCAGCGCGAAGACGATCGAGGTTCCCGTGGACGAGGCGGTCTCGGAGATGTGCGTGCCGCCGAAGCCGCTGACCGCCACGCTCCAGTTGGTGCCGCTCGGCAGCCCGCTCTCGTTGAAGGTCGCGTTGAACACGGGCGGGGTGATCCAGGCCACGGCGATCGGGGCCGGCGAGGCGCCGGCTACGACGAACTTTCCGGCTTGGGAGTGATCGATGAAGAACGAGCCCGCGACCTTGGCGACGGTGTAGTGGTACGTCGCGTTCGGCAGCGTGAAGTTCATCGTCGCGGCGTCGGTCGTCTGGCTCTGATGCTCGTCCTTGGCCTCCTGCCCGTGCCCGTTGCCGGAGACCGTGACCGTCCAGTTCGTGCCCGCGGGCAGACCGGTCTCGACGAACTCGGCGACGTACGGCACGACCGGGTCAAAGCTCACGTTGATCGCGGGGAGCGCGGCGCCGCTCATCGTGAACTCCCCCTTAGCGGAGCCGTTCACGTAGAAGCCGGTGACCCGCTCGACCGTGTACTTGTAGGTCCCGTTGGTGACGCCGATCGTGACCTGACTGGTGTTCGAGGTGACCGTCGTGCGGACCCCCTCGCAGCCGCAGCCGACGTAGGCGACGTGGACGCTCCAGTTCGTGCCGTTCGGCAGTCCGGTCTCGTTGAACGTAACGTCGTAGAGCGGCCCCTTCGACTTCTCCACGGTCGCGGGCACGCCTCCCAGGCTCGCCGAAGCGAGCGACGAGACGACGATCACCAAGGCAAAGCCGACCGCAGCGCCCAGAACTCCCCCGAGAACGCGCATGCGAGGCCGAGCAGGCGGTCCTATTTACCTCCTGACGGGGGAACGTAGTATCCACTGTCAAAAATGTTCATTAAAGCCGCGGAGGTCGGGGGGGTCGGCCCCTAGCGTCGCCGGTCGGACCGCGACAGCCGTCGCGAGCTCTCCGGGCGCCGTCCCCTCGTCCAACGGGGGACGCCGTGTCGCGGTCGGAGAGGGCCCGGCGTCGGCGGTCCGTGCCCGCCCGGCTCAGGGACGGATCCGCTCGAGGGAGAGGAACCGCACCGCTTCGTTGGGCGCCACGCTCGCGACCAGGAACTCCTTGCGGACCCCCTGGGCGACCCGGACCGCGCCGGCGACCTCCGGCCACGTCGCGATGTGGCCGTCCGGCAGGGCCTGGATGAGGTAGCGCGCATGGGCGTGCTCCGGGTTGCGCGGGTAGGCACGGAAATGGGCCCCGTACTTGAACCCGGTCTTCACGACCAGCCGGCGGCCCCGCAGCTCGCGGTAGGCGGCGAGACGCTC
>JASHYB010000206.1 GCA_030043255.1 Thermoplasmata archaeon
GCGATCGGCTACGCGTCGGACGGACTCGCCCGAGCGGCGTCCTCTGGCGTGACCTGCGAGAACACCGCGACCGCGGCGTGCGGCATCGGTCTTGAGGCGCCCGGCCAGAGCGCGGCTGTTCAGCCGAGCCTTAGCTCCAGCGGCTCGATCGCCGGCGGAATCGTCAACGGTGGCTTCGGCACGCCGGGTCTGACGACCACCCTGACCGACGCTCAGAGCTACGCGGGAGCCCGGCCGTTCGAGTTCGTGACGTTGAACCCGCCATCGGGTGAGGTGTCGGACTTCTTCACCTTCATCCTGGCGCCGGACGTCAACCAGAACCTCGCGACGGCGACGGGTGAGGTCAGCATCTACTCGATCTAGAGAGTTCGAGAAGGTGCGAGACCGACCCTCCCGCATTCGCGGGAGGGTCCAACCCATTCCCATCTTTTCAAACGGTGTTCCGCCACCGGAGCGCGGACGTCAATGCCGCACCTGGCTGACGAGAATGCTCGCCCGTACAGAGGGCGGTAGGTAATCCGGCCTCCTACCCTTGTGCAGGAGGCACCGCAGAGGCGAGTGGAAAGCAACCGCTCCGAACTGGCGGCTACGCAGGGCTCAACGTAATGGCCGTGTAGAATCCAACGGTGGTGGTGTTGATGTTGGCCGTGTTGGGGTTCAGAAACACCAGATTCCACTCTCCTGGCTGCACGGTTTTATCGAGGCCGTACACCGTCAGGTCGGCGATCAAACCAGAAGTCCAGTTGTAGCCTACAACCGTCCCATTGTGATTCAGGATCTTGATTTGCGGGGGGGTGAGCAGATAGACTATCACGCCCAAGGTGTTCGTGAATGTCCCATTGATAACAGAAGTGGAGTGTGCAACGAACGCGACATCGTTGTACTCCTCTGGGGGGAGTGAATAGTACGAGAGCGCGGGAATCAGATCATCGGCCGAACTCGCCCGGTTCGGGTGAAAACCATTCGTGAGGACGAACGCCGCCCCGACGACTACGATCACGAGGACCACGGCCAAGACTGGCACCAGCGGCGAGACGCGCTTCGGCTTGGAAGGCGGGGTCGTCACACTGCCGATGGCCGTCGAATCAGTCGCGTGGTCCACGTCCTGCGCGGACCCGCGGATAGATATGAAGCGTCGGGTCGGCAGACCTTCCTCCAACGGAGATATACACACCGGTTCGAAGATTCCATGCAATCAGTCGAGCCCGCAAGCCGGACCTGGGCGTGTCCCAGTGTGCCCGAGACTTGGTGGCCCCCGTCGGCGGGGCTGGAAACCCAGATCCGGTCTACGGGCGCGTTTCCTTCATAATCCGCTGAGGCTGCGTTCGTAGCGGCTGGTAGCGAACGTGATCGGGCATCCCGCCGACGGAGGCGCCGCATCGCGTCGCGAGCTCCTCGCTACGCTCGCACGCCATCTCCAGGATGCCGTTGTCGCTTCGGACAGCGACGACATCGCCGCCTTTCGCGACGCGCTGGAGCATGTGGTACAGCTGATCATCGGCCTCGAGCTCGCCGAGATAGGGACCGTGCGGGCCAGACCCAGGTATCTTGAGCAGCGGTCCCGCACCTTCACCGACCGGCGAGCGAAGTTGCGCGCCCTGCAGGACCACCGCGTACTGCTCTACGAGGCGCTCGAGCGCGCCAAGGACCGCGCGGACGCCGAGGAGATCCGTGAGATCGCTTCGGAGGCAATTCCGGCCATCGAGGCGGAGATCGCCGAGCTCTCGCGGCACCTCGCGCCTCAGGCCGTGGCGAAGTCGACGATGCCATAACTAGGATCCGTTGTGGGCCGGCGCGATCGTCGCCGTCCCGACCGGGGCGCTCAGGGGACCTAGGTCGCCCGGCCTCTGGGTGCACACGACCTCACAGCGCGGGTCGACTTGTAAGTAAAGTTTGATATCTATTGATGCCTATGAATGTTATTGTGTCACACGGTCATCTGATCCAGTCCCGCCTCAGGCTGCCCCGCGTCGAAGTCCTGTTCGGCATCCTCGCGGCGGCAGTAGTGCTGGATGTAGGCCTAGTCTACCTTAGCCAGCCGGGTGAGCCGCTCGCGAGCAGGTTGGACCACGTCAGTTCGGTGACTTGGGCGTCAAACGGAACCACCCTCTCGTCGGCTTCAGGGTTCGCTGCCCGGACCGGAACCCACATGGTTCTCATTCTGCAAGACACTAACTGCCTGCTGGGGTGCGCCAGCATCAACTTCAGTGCCGTGTCGCTCGCGCCAACGGAGTTCACGCTGGTGAGTGACAGCTTACCGGTGATTGCCCCAGGACTCACCGGGAACCTCACAGTAACCGTGGCGCTCCCGTCCCAACCCTACAGCGGCCCGCTCACCCTGAATCTTTCGTGACTCGCCGAGGCTCGTGCACCGGGGGAGGACGGAGTTCACTTCGCCTGCGTGCCCTCCACACGCAGCCCGCGTTCTACCGTGCCAGCCTGAAGAGTCGTTCGGCGTTGCTCCCAAGGAGAGCGGCTCGGTCGGTATCGGAGAGGTCGAGACGACGGGTTAGGCCTACGGCCGCCTCTAGGCTTTCGAGAGGCCAGTCCGAGCCGAACAGGAATCGGCTGGGCAGCCCAGTGCTCACAACGACCTCTTCGACCCTCTGTAGGGCGAGTTCCCAGGAGCGTTGGAAGTACGGAGAGCTCGGGGAGGCCAGCAGCCCTGACATGTCCGCGTGGACGTTCGGATTCTTGTAGACCAGCTCGGCCGCCTCGTCGATCCAGGGGTTGCCCAGATGGCACAGGACGAACGGGACGTCCCGAAAGCGGCCGGCGACCTCGTCCACCTCCAGCGGCCGCGCGAACTTCAGCAGGCCGCGACCCTCCAGCGTGTCGCCCTGGTGGAACAGGACCGGGAGGGAGCGACGATGGGCCAGCTCGTAGACCGGGTCCAGGCGCCGGTCGTGGGGGTAGAACGGCCGATACCCGGGGTAGAGCTTGATCCCGTAGAGACGCTCTTCCTGCTCCAGCCTCAGAAGCGAGGACGCGAACGACTCCTCTCCCTGCGTCGGATCGATCGTCGCTACGGGAAGCAGCCGCCCTCCGCTGTCGTCGTACAGGCGTTGGCCTTCGGCCAGCCCCTCCTCCTCCGGGGCCAGGTACATCTGCAGCACCAGCGCTCGATCGATGCCCGTCGAGTCCATCTCACTCAGCAGACCGTGGAGGCTGTAGTCGAGCTCCGGGCGGTAGCCGGTGGTGCTGATGTTCGGCCACCATTTCGTAAGGTGGACATGGGCGTCCACGCATTTCGGACGGGCCTCGGGTCGGGCGATCAGTGACCTCACGGCGGCGAGCGCATGGGCTTCGCCGGACCGTTAAGCTTCTCCAACTGGAGACGCGGCAGCGGGGCCCGGATCTCGTAGGCCCGGGACTCTCGGTCCTTCGGCCCGGATCGGTACTCCGCAAGGCGCAGGTCGTGGGAGGCGACGACCGCCATCAGCCGCTCGAAGCCGGTCTTCGAAAGGTCGCAGGGCGGCACGGCAGGGTCCATCTTCCAGTACAGCAGCCGGACATCGTCGGTCGCCTTGCGCGGTCGGTGGACGAACAGGTCCAACGCCAGCTTCGGGTCGCTCCAGAGCGCCGCCTTGACCTCCCGGTCATGGAGTACGATCTCAATCCCCTCGTCCCAGGCGTGGGCCTGCTCCGGCCAGCGGTCCCGGTCCCGCAGCAGGATCAGGTGGAGGGTCAGTCCCAGCGCGACGAAGATGAGGCCGGAGGCGGCGAGCGCCAGCCCCACCACGTCGAACCTCACCTTGGCGGTCACCCAGAGCGCCAGCCCGGCGAGCACCCCTACGGCCCCGAGGAGGATCAGGGGGTACCGCCCGAGCTCCGCCGGTCGCTCCCGGCGTTGGCGCAGCGCGGCGACCTCCTCAGCGGGTTTGAGCAGGGAGGAACCGTGGTCCTCGTCGGGAGGTGGCGACGGCGGGGGCTCCGGCGCCGACTGCATCCTGTGTTCCGCCGGAGCAGGGGGCGCCGGGCTTAACGGGCGCGGACGGACTTTCCGTAGAGGGGAACCTTACGGCGGGGTAGCTGCCGCGCCGGCGACCCCCGTCCCTTGAGGGTCCGGGGGAGACGGCTGGGGAGCAGGAGCCCAGAGATCGACCTGCTCTAGCCGGTCCGTCACGCCGAGGTACACCGCGAGGGGGTCGGGCACCGGCTTCAGCGCCTGAACCCTCGAGAGCAGGACGCACAGCCTGCCCAGTCCCTCGACAATCGTGTAGGGGCCTTCCGGTACCCCGGCGGCGAGACAGGGCCGCCCGTGCATCTTGGCCGGGGCGTACGCGTTCTTCGTCCGGCGGAAGCTCCCGGAGAACTCGGCGTCCGGGGTGTCGAGGCCCT
>JASHYB010000042.1 GCA_030043255.1 Thermoplasmata archaeon
CCGGTCGAACCGTCGGGCCTCACGGACCTCGGCGAGGTACGGCCGGACGAAGCCGAAGCCCCGCACCACCTTGCTGCGGCCTTCCGTCCGCGGTTGGAAGCGGAACGGGACCTCCCGTACCTCACGGCCCCGCGCCATCACGAGCAGGAACAGCAGAAGCTTGTAGCCCCGCAGCCCGGGACCGAGGGGGACGAAGATCTCGCGACGGAACGCGAAGAACCCGGAGACCGGGTCGGTGGACCTTCGCGCCGCCGCGAGGCGCAGGCGGGCGATCCACTCCGCGCCCTTGGAGACCAGCCAGCGCGATAGGGTCCGCGGTCCGGGCGAACCCCCCGGGGCGTAACGGCTCGCCACCACCAGCGCTCCGCCCTGCTCCAGCTGCTCCAGCATCGGCACGAGCAGCTCGGGCGGGTGCTGGAGGTCGGAATCCATCACGACGATCCGCTCGCCGCGCGAGGCGCCGATCGCCAAGCACTGCGCCGTGAGCGTGGTCTGCCGGCCGTCGTGAAAGAGCAGCCGCACGCGCGGGTCGGCGCGCGCGAGCTGCTCCAGGAACTCCCGCGAGCCGTCGGTGCTCCCGTCGTCGACGACGATCGCCTCCCACGGGGGCAGGGGCAGGGCCCGGATCCTGCCGAAGAGCTCCTCCAGCGACGGCCGCTCGTTGAGGATCGCCAGGACGAGGCTGACGGTCGGTGCGGCGGCCGCCGGGCCGGGGGCCGAGCCCATCGCTGGCGGCCTAACCGGCGGAGCGGACCGACCAGGTCTGCAGCCCGTCCGGCTCGAGCGCGAAATCCTCGACGCGGCCGCCGGCCTTCTGGACCGCCTTGCCGACGCTCGCCCGTCGCGAGAAGTCGCAGAACAGCAGCAGGTAGCCGCCGCCGCCGGCCCCGACGAGCTTGCCGCCCAGCGCCCCCGCCTGGCGGGCGGCGGCGTAGAACGCGTCGATCCGGTCGTTGGTGATCCCGTCGGTGAACCGCTTCTTCAGCTGCCAGCCCTCGTCGAGCAGGCGGCCCATCTCGTCCAGGTTGCCCCGCAGCAGCTCGTTCTTCATGTCGACCGCCAGCTGCTTGGTCGCGTCCAGCGCCGAGACCGTCGAGGCCCGCTTCTCCGAGTAGCTCTGCTGCTGGCGCTCGATGATGTCGTTAGAGTAGTGGCTGGTGCCCGTGTAGCAGAGCAGGAGCCGGTAGGCGAGCTCGTTCAGGACGTCCGGCCGGATCTTGAGCGGGTTGACGATGGTCCGGTCCCGGTGGAACTCCATGAAGTTGAAGCCTCCGAACGCCGCGGCGTACATGTCCTGGCGACCGCCCTTCATCCCGAACTCCCGCCGCTCGATCTGGTAGGCGAGCTCGGCGACGTCGTACGAGGTCCAGGGCTCGCGCAGGTACTGCTGGAACGCCCCGACCAGCGCGACCACCATCGTCGAGGAGCTGCCCAGGCCGGTGCCGGGCGGCGCGTCCGAGTGCAGGAACAGCTTGAGCGCGTCGGAGGCCGACGCGCCGTTCTGCGGGCGCAGGACCCGCAGCGCCGCCTGGACCAGGTCGAGCTCGCCGGTCGCCTCGAGGAAGTCGGACGGCTTCTCGTAGTTCACGGTGACGTTGTAGTCCAGCGACTCGACCTCGACCTTGCCGCCGCCGTCGGGGACCGACTCCAGCGTGGCGTAGGCGAACCGGTCGATCGTGCAGTTCAGCACGGCGCCCCCCTTCTCCTCCGGGTACGGCGAAACGTCCGTTCCGCCCCCGGCGAAACTGATCCGCAGCGGCGCCTTGCTGCGCAGGATCCGCATCGACCCTCCGCCGAGCCCGAAAAGCCGTTTAACGCTTGGCGAACGGGCCGCGCCGGCGGGCCGCGGGACCGGGTCCGCGAGGGGCGGACGGCGGGTCGACGCGACCGTGGTCCCCCCTCACGCGGAGACGACCTTCACCTGGAGCCCCGGGGCGAACCGGTGGAGGAGGCAGAGGTGCAGGCCCTCGACCAGCGCCCAGAGCAGGGCGGCCGCGAGCACGATCCGCTGCAGGCCCCCCGCGCCGAGGCCGAGGTCGACCCGGGCGGCGAGGAGCGCGACGCCGCCGAGCATGACGGCGCCGCTGGCGAGCGTGTAGACCCGCGAGACGTGCCAGCGCTGCTCGCGGTGCATGACGCGGGCGACCACCAGCAGCCCGACGGCGGCGGCGACCGCCGCGACGTCGGCGGCCAGGCCGGAGGAGTACGACGGCAGGTGGGAACCGAGGAGGCCGGACAGGCCCAGCACCACGACCGCGGCCGCGGCGACGACGAGCGCGATCAGGCCGATCCCGCGGGTCGGCCGTTCGTCGAAGGCGCTTCGGCTCAGCAGGAGCCCGAGCGTACCGAGCACGCCGAGGGCGATCCACGAGGCGCTGACCAGGGCTCCCCAGGGCCACGAGGCGGCCCCCAGGTGGACCAGGTCGGTCGTCCAGAGGTCGAAGCCGGGCAGGCGGCTGCCCACCCAGGCGAACACGGCGGCGAACTGGGCGGCGGCGACCGCAAGCAGCACGCCTCCGGTTCGGACGGCACGGCGGACCAGCGGGGTATCTTCGGGCATCGTTGTTCCCCGCGGGCGGTGGCCGGCTACTTCCCTATAACACCCGAAGGTCGACTTGCGCGGGCGGCTCTCGGGGCTGAGGACGTATAACCTGCCCGCCGGTCGCACCGCCGTGACGTATCCCCCGGGACCGAAGCTCACCGTCGACGCCGTCTGGATCTCACGCGGCCGCCTGCTGCTGGTGCGACGGGGCCGCCCGCCGTTCCGGGGCCGGTGGGCGCTGCCGGGCGGATTCGTCGAAGCCCAGGAGACGGTCGAACAGGCGGTCGTCCGCGAGCTGCGCGAGGAGACCGGGCTCGACGGGAGGATCGCCTCGCTGCTGGGGGTCTACTCGGGGCCGGACCGCGACCCCCGCGGCCCGACCGCGAGCGTCGTGTTCCTCATGCGGGGGCGCGCCGGGACCCCGCACGGGGGGGACGATGCGGCGGAGGCCGCCTGGCTACCGGTGCGCGCTGCCCAGGGCCTCGCCTTCGACCACGGCTGCATCGTGCGGGACGCCCTGCGCCGGCGTCGGAGCCGCCGTCGCGCCGCGTCGCCCGCGTGACCAGGAGAGGACCGCGGCGACCCCGAGGATCGCGGCCGCGCCGAGCAGCGCGGCGCGGATCCCCCCGAGGAACGCCCCGCCGGCCGAGCCGAGCGCGCCGGCGTTCGTCCCGAGGAACACCTCGGAGGCGACGATCGGGCCGACGGTGCTCGAGGCGATGGAGAGCGCGACGACGAAGCTCAGCAGGGCCCCCATGTTCGTCAGCGTCGCGCGCAGGCCGCTGATCGCGCCGAAGCTGCGCGGGGAGGCCTCGCCCATGATCGCGGTGTTGTTCGCCGGGAAGAACATCCCGGTGCCGACCCCGCTGACCGCCGAGATCACGGGGATCCAGCCGAGAGCGGTGGTGGTGGTCAGGCGGCTGTAGGCCAGGATGGCGACGAGGGTGACGAGCAGGCCGGCCGTCGCGAGCCCTCGGGGGCCGATCCGGTCGACGTACTTCCCCGTGAGCGGGCCCGCCCCGGCGCCGACCAGGTAGCCCGGCACCAGCAGGACCGACGAGTCGAGCGGCGTCAGCCCGCGGATCCCCTGGAGGTAGAGCGTCAGCAGGAAGATCACCGAGAGGCTGCCGAGCGCCTGCAGGAAGCCGGCGATGAGCGACAGCCCCAGCAGCCGTCGCCGCAGCTCCTTCAGGTCCAGCATCGGCTGCCGGGCCTTCAGCTCGACGAACACGAACACCGGCACGAGCAGCAGGCCCCCCGCGACGATGGCGTAGTTCATCAGCGAATGGCCGAAGACCGCCAGCTCGATGGTGCCGTAGCAGATCGCGCTGAGCGAGGCGGAGAACACGAGGAACCCGGGGATGTCGAGGTCGACCTTGAGGCGGGGGCTGACCGGCAGCGCCCGCAGGCCCAGGGCGATCGCGACCAGGCCGATCGGGATGTTGATGAAGAAGTTGTACCGCCAGCCGAGCGTCGTGGTGATGACCCCGCCCAGCAGGATGCCGAGGATCGCACCGACGCTCCAGCCGAAGACCAGGTAGCCGAACGCGCGCCCCCGTCGCTCCGGCGGGAAGACGTGGGCGATCAGCGCCCCGGCGTTGGCGAACATGATCGCCCCGCCGACCGCCTGGACCACCCGGGCGGCGATGAGGAACCGGTCCGTCGGCGCGAACCCGCAGAGCGCGGAGCCGACGGTGAACACCGCGAAGCCGGCGTTGTAGACCCGGCCCCGACCCAGCAGGTCGCCGATCCGGCCCGCCTGCGTCGTCAGCGCCGCGGTGACCAGCAGGTACAGCAGAATGGTCCAGATGATCGTGCCGAGCGACGAGTGCAGGTTGCGGGTCATCGTCGGCAGCGCGAGGATCACGATGGTGCTGTCGACGGCGACCATCACCGTCCCGAGCGTGCAGAGCAGCAGGACCGCCGCCTCGCGGCCGGAGCCGAGGCGGGCGGGCGGAGCGGCGGACGCGCTGGCCGGCATGAGACGCTGGAGGGCGGAGTCGCCCGCGCGTCTCATAGGCTTGGCGATGACGGTGGCGCCGGGGTAACGAGCCAGCGTAGGTCACTATATCCCGGGGCCCCCTCCCGCGCCCGATGGCCTCGAAGATCGGGCTCTCCCACGAGACCCATCCGCACCCGACGCTGCTGAGCGACTTCATCCTCGGCAGCCAGGACGGGCTCGTCAACGTCCTCGGGGTCCTCCTCGGGCTCGTCGCGGCCGGCAGCCCGCTCGCGCTGGTGCGGGTCGGGGCGCTCGCCGCGCTCGCGGCGGAATCGATCTCGATGGGGGCCGTCGCCTACACGTCGACGCTGGCGCGGCGGAACCTGTACCTGGCCGAGCTCGACCGGGAGGCCCGCGAGATGCAGGAGGTCCCGGAGATGGAGCGCGAGGAGGTCCGGGTGATCCTGCGCAAATGGGGCTACGTCGGCGACGAGATCGAGGACATGGTGCGGCGGATCGAGGCGAAGCCGCGCGCCTGGCTCGACATCATGATGGCGTTCGAGCTGAACCTCGCCGAGGTCACGCCGCGCCAGCCGCTGACCAGCGGACTGACGGTGCTCGCCTCCACCGTCGCCGGGTCGATCGTGCCGCTGGTACCGTTCCTGCTCGCGCTCCCGCGCGGCGTCGCGACGATCTGCGCGGTCGTCCTCTCCGGGCTCCTGCTCCTGGGCGTCGGGATCTACGAAGCCCGGACGACGATCGGTTCGTGGTGGGCCTCCGGCGCGCGCATGGTGCTCATCGGCCTCGGCGCAGGGCTCGCCGGTTTCCTCGTGGGGCACTTCCTGGCCCCGGGTTAAGGTCCGCGGGAAGGGGGCTCCCCGCGGACCTGGGTGGGCCTACAGGGCGTGTAGCGGCAGGGCGCGGGGCAGGGCCACCCGAGCCGATCGCCCGGGCCAGAGCCGGCGCGCGGTGCGGACCTCGTGCCGGCGACAGCCCGCGCACCAGAGGACGGTCTCCCCCGAGCTCTCGAGCTCCGGGGTCCGGACGTGCACCTCGGTCGCGTGGCCGCAGCGACGGGCGATGCACGGGTGGGGGTGGCGACGTAGGGCAGGTTCGGTCACGATGGCGCAGCATGCGCATTAATGCGTATTAAAGCTGCCGCCGCCGGCCGGCGGTCTTACGCGGAAAGGACGCGGACCTGCCGGCCCTCGTGGGCCTTGCGCTCCCGGTCGGACAGCTCGCGCAGGTGGACCGAAACGGTCAGGTTGCCGCTCAGCTCGATCTCTCCGCCGAGGGGCAGCCGGACCGCGAACCGGTCCAGGCGCAGGTCGACCTGTCCCTGGCGGTTCGACAGCGCTTCGACCAGTTCGAGGAACGGGTTCGGCGGCACGGCGGTGGGGCTCGGAGTGGGGGCCATGGTCGGTCATCGTCGCCGGTCGATACGAGCCTATCGTTCGTTCGGGCGCGCCAGGGGTTCGTTCCATTTGTTAATGGTACGATGTATAAACTCGCAGAGCGTAGGGGTCGAACGATGCCGGA
>JASHYB010000207.1 GCA_030043255.1 Thermoplasmata archaeon
GTCTTCCTCGGGACCGGCGAGCACCTGGACGAGCTGGAACGGTTCGAGCCGACGCGCTTCGTCTCCCGCCTGCTCGGCATGGGGGACATCCAGACCCTGCTGGAGCGGTTCGAGGAGCTGTCGAACAAGGAGGCGGCCGAGGAGGCCGCGAAGAAGCTGATGAGCGGCCGCTTCACGCTGCGCGACATGCGCACGCAGCTCGAGTCGCTCGGCCAGATGGGACCGTTCTCCAAGCTCGTCTCGATGTTCCCGACGCTCGGTCCGACGAAGCTGGACGACAAGCAGCTGGACGAATCGCAGCGCCGGCTCCTGCGGTTCCGCGCGATCCTCGACTCGATGACGCCGGAGGAGCTCGAGGACGCCGCGCTGATCAAGGCGGAACGGATCCACCGGATCGCCCGCGGCAGCGGCCAGCGCAGCCAGGAGGTCCGGACCCTGCTCAAGCAGTACGAGGCGACCCGCAAGGCGGCCCACGGGCTGGTCTCCAACCGCCGGCTGCGGCGGCAGCTCGAGAAGCAGTTCTCCGGCGGCATGCCCGGGCCCGCGGAGTGATCGGACGGCAGGATGGGCCCGCTCGCGGTCGTCCAAGCCGTCGCCGGCGGGCTGCTCCTGTTCTTTCTGCCGGGGTTCACGATCGCCAAGGCGCTGTTCCCGGAACGGCGGGTGCGGGGTCCGCAGGCGGTCGGCTGGGCGCTCGAGCTGGTCGCGATCGCCTTCGTGCTCAGCGTCGTCCTGACGGTGGTCGTCGGTTACCTCCTGCTCGTCGGAGCGCCGGGGGGCTTCAGCGCGACCTGGGGGAACCCGCTGCTGGAGACGGGACTGGCGGCGATCGCGCTGGTAGCGTTCGTCGCGGGCTGGCTGCAGGGCGCCTACGCCCGCGAGCCGCGCCGGCCGGCCCGGCCGGTGGCCCAGGAAGAGGGACCCTGGGAGCTCGACGAGCGCCTGGACCGGCTGCAGCGGGAGCGACGACGGCTGGAGCGCGAGCTGCGCCGCGCCGGCACGGGCGAGGCAGCGGCGACCGGGCTGCGGGAGCGGATCGCGGGGATCGTCGACGAGGAGCGGACACTGCGGCGGCGCCGGGAGGCCGAGTATGACCTCTAACCGAGGCGGCGCGCCCGCCTCCGATCACAAGCTGGTGGTCGTCGTCCGCGGCGAGCTGCGCCTGACCGCCGGCAAGGCGGCGGTCCAGGTCGCCCACGCCGCCGTGCTGCTCGCCCGTCGCGCGGAGTCGCAGGACCGCCGGGAGTTCGAGGCCTGGTGGGCCGGTGGCCAGCGCAAGGTCGCGCTCGAGGTCGCGACGCTCGCCGACCTCGAGGAGCTGGAGCGACGCGCCCGGGCGGAGGGGATCCCGACGACCTGGGTGGAGGACGCCGGGTTCACCGAGGTCCCGCCCGGGACCCGGACCTGTCTGGGTCTCGGTCCGGCGCCGGACCGCCGGCTCGACCCGATCACCGGCAAGCTCGCGCTGCTGTAGAAAGCTGGGGAACGGGTTGGGCGGGGACCCTACGGGGTCCCGACCGGCTCGCCGATCTAGGACGACGGCGGGCTCCCTCCGCCCGAGGGCGGGGTCCCGCCTGGGCCGGAGCCCCCGCTCCCTCCCGGGCCCTTCGCGGAGGTGTCCGTCCAGGACTCGGGCGGCGAGGTGGTCGGCTTACGTCCGCGGCCCCGCGCGGCCAGCGCGAAGCCGACGATCACCAGCACGGCCAGCACCGCGATCACGACGTAGGCGAGCGTGCTCAGGTACGTCCAGGCCGGCGAGCTCGACGTCGAGCTCTTCGCGAACGCGACCGCCAGCGTGGCGCCCGCGCCCGAGACGAGGACCGCCCCCGCCGCCGGGGTGGCGGCGTAGCCGGACGGCGCGACGATCGCGAAGGTCCAGCTGCCGTTCTCCACCGAGAACGACATCGACGTACCCGTGGTCGTCTCGTTGATCCCGCCGAAGTAGACGGTCCAGCTCGAGCCGCTGGGCAGCGAGCTGGTCGTGAACGTCACCGTGTAGGTGGGCGGCGCCGGCTGGATCAGGATGCCGACGTGCGCGCTCGAGTTGTTGACGACGACCGTCCCGGAGGCCGGGATGGTGATGTACGCCGTGATCGGCGAGACCGGCGGCGTGGCGACCCAGGGGTACGTCCCGTTCGCGAGGCTGAAGTTCAGCTCCGTGCCGCGGGAGCTCACCGTCAGGTTCGCGATGGTGATGTTCCAGACCAGGTTGTGGTCGGCGGGCATCCCGGACTGCGAGAACGTCAGCGGGAACGTCCCGGCCGCCGGCGCGAACGTCAGGGTGACGTTGACGTCGGCGCCGAAGACGGTCACGACCGCGGTCGTGGTCGGCGCGACGTAGCCGGTCGGCAGGCCGAACGTCACCGGGAAGGTGCCGTTCTGCTCGTAGAAGACCGTCGAGTTCGTCGTGGTCGACTGCGTGTAGGCGAAGTCGACGGAGCCGAGCGTGACGTTCCACTTCGCCCCGACCGGTAAGCCGAGTCCGGTGAAGTTGATGGCGTAGGTCGGCACGATCCCGACGTAGGCCAGGGGGACCGACTTCGCCGAGGTGCCGAGCGCCACGGTACCGCCCAGCGGGGTCGCGTAGCCGGCGACCCATTGCGGGGCGTAGCTGTAGGACGCTGACGCCGGTAGCGAGAAGGCGATCGTCGCGCTCGAGGAGGCCAGCGAGCCGTAGCCGCCGACCACCACTCGCCAGCTGGTGTTCGTGACGAGACCGGACTCGACGAAGGAGAGCGTCGCGGGGGTGCTCGAGAAGGCGGTGAACGTCACCGCGACGGTGGCCGCGGCGCCGTTGACCGTCAGCGTCCCGTCCGAAGGGGCGGCCGTGTAGCCGGTCTGGTAGGTCACCGAGTAGTTGTAGGTCCCGTTCGGCAGCGACGGGAAGGTGATCGTCGCGCTGGTGCTGGAGTTGGTCGTCTGGCCGACGGTCGCCGTCCAGTTGGTCCCGACCGGCAGCCCGGTCTCGGTGACGGTCACCGGGTAGACCTTGCTGCTGTACTGCCAGAACGCCCAGAGCTGGTCGCCGCCCCCGCCGATCATCGGGTTGGTGTTGATCGTTGCCGGGTTGATCCACGAGCCGTAGTCCTCGAAGCCCACGCCCTGGTTCGAGTACATGTACAGCGCGAGCTCGTTGGCGATGTGCTCGATCAGGTTGTAGTCGAGGATCCGCTGGGTGACGTTCGTGAGCGGGCCGGCGACGTTGATCCAGTTGGACATCGTCGTGAAGGCGAAGCCCTGGCAGGCCTGCGGGACCTGGCCGACGTTCGCCCAGTAGACCAGCTCCGCGAAGCTGGTCAGGTCGGTCGTGTGACCGGCGCACGCCGGCGCCGAATCGTTCATGTTCGCCGGGAGGGTCAGCTGCTGCTCGACCGCGTCCGGCACCGTGTAGGTCCCCGCGGGCCCGAACATCGTCGGGATGTTGTCGGTCGGGTCCGGGTAGTCCGGGGCCCAGCCGTACGGGTAGTCCGGCATGTTCCCCTGGCCGGGCGGCAGGCCCACGGAGACCGCTTCCGTCGTCGGCTCGATGTCGAGCAGGTACGGCTGCAGGTCGCCGCCAGATAGGGTCTTGATGCTCGCGATCCACAGGTTCGCCTGGTCGTCGTACACCGAGAAGCCGGTCAGGCTGATGATCGGGAACTTGCACGGCTTGCTCGACGTGCAGGCCGCCGCCGCGGGGTCGTACCACTCCGAACCCTTGGTGGTCGCCTGCGCCCACCACCAGGCGACGTTGCCGACCGTGGACGAGTCCGCGGTCGGGTTGCCGGACGGCCAGCTGATGTTCTGCGGATAGTAACCGTCCGGGTTGCTGGTGTTGGCGCCCATCCCGATCGGGATCACGCCGCCGTACGCCTCCCCCGTGACGATGCCGTCCGAGGTGTAGATCGAGCTGATCAGGGTCGTGTAGGGCATCGCGTTGACCATGAACTCGCGGACCGCGAGGTTGCTGAACCAGTTCCCCGGCACGTTGAGCAGGCCGGTGGAGTCGATCTCGGCCTCCGCGCTGACGCTGAAGTTCAGCTCGAACGGGCTGAAGAAGAACGAGAGGGTCGGGATGTTGGTCGTGAGCCCGTACTTGCCGGAAGCGACCAGGCTGTTCAGGGTACCGAAGTCCGCCGGGAAGACGTCGGCAGAGTCGGCGTACCCGCCGGCCATCTGCTGCAACCCCTCGGTGTCGCCGGTGCTCCAGTAGACATCGACCGTGCCCTGATAGTCGCCGGGAGCGGGCAGGCAGCCCGGCTGGCCGGCGCAGCCTTCCGGCGCCTTGTACGCCGGGTTCGCCTTGAGGAAGTAGCCTTCGGAGGGGTTGACCTCGGTCGCGTAGTACGGACCGGAGCCGTAGAGCGACCACTGGACCGCCGGCTGCGCGCTCGGGTAGCTGTTGCCGCCGGCCTCCTCGTAGGCGTCCCAGCCCGTCGGACTGAGGCTCGCCAGGTACCGGGTGTAGGAGCTCTGGCTGGTGCTCGTCGCCCCGTACGGGAGCGTGCAGGAGCCGTCGCCGTGCGCCGCGGTGGTGCCGTTGAAGCCGGGCACGCCGGCCCCGACCGCCGTGAACTTGCCGCACGGGACGATCGCGCCGCCCATCGGGTCGGCGACCAGCTGCAGGAAGTCCGGCCACGGGATGCCCGACGGGCCGACGTTGAAGGTGACGCACCCGTTCGTCTTGATCGACGGGTCGGTCGGCGCCGGGCAGTAGGCGCTGTCGTTGACGAGGATGGCGCTCATGATGTGGACGGGGGTGTTGTTGTAGGGATAGTGGATGCCACCGTCCCAGGTGGCGCTGCCGTTCGGCAGGAGCGCCTGGGTCTGGATCCACCCCGGATAGGCCTCACGGAACGGGAGCAGGGAGAAGGCCATCGTCCGGGCGAAGGAGAACACGACGTCCGACGGGTAGACCGGCCAGCTCGCGCTGGTGTTCGGGTCGTAGAAGCGGGCGTTCGCGTCGATCTCGAAGGTGTAGTACTGGGTCTGGGTAGGATAGGTGGAGTTGGCGAAGGCGAGGCTCTCGCCGAACTGGGTCGTGCACTCCGCCGAGCCCGGCACGCAGGTGGCCAGCTGCGGGACGAAGTTGGAGGGGGTGCCCCCCGTGCTCGAGCCGTTGTACGCCACCAGCGTCTCGTAGACGTTCCAGATCGGCTCGGCGTTCACCGTGTTGTAGGCCGAGGCGGGGTCCATCGTGGTCCCGCCGCCGGCGTCCTCGTAGATCGCGAGGGTGCCGGGGTGCGGTCCGGCCCCGTCCGGGCTGACCGCGGCGGAGACCGTGGCCGGGACGGCCGCGGCCGACGAGGGCGTTGACGCCAGGGCCTCGGAGAGCTCGGCGGCAGCCGCGAGCTGCGGCGTCGCCTCCTGGGCCCCCGCGGCTTGGACCCCCGCGACCACGCTGAGCGACATGCCGACGATCACGGCGACCGACGCTACGACGACCATCCACTTCGCACGCTGTGCTGCCATCGGAAACACTTCGAGGCCGGGCGGTCCCCCGTCTCGCTCTATAGATTGCGTCGTACTCCGTATATGGACTAGTCGGTCGACAGTCCTTCCGGGCTCGCGGCCCGCGGGGCCGTGGACCCCCGCCGGGACCGCCGCACCGTGACGGCTCGCCGCGCGTGTTCGGGCGGATTTATAGACGTGGCCCCCTAGTTTCCTCGGGAGCCGGGCCGATGCAGATGTGGGTCTACGTCGTGCGTCGCCTCGTCCTGCTGGCGCCCGTCCTCATCGGCGTGATGACGATCACCTTCGTCGTCCTCAACGCCCTGCCGGTCCCCCAGCGCCTTGCCGAGGCGTTCGGCGCGCCGCCGCCGAACAACCCCGGGGAGTACGCCCCGACGATCCCCTGCGTGAACGACACCGCCAAGCAGTGCCCGAACCCGGTCTACGTACGGGACGTCGCCCGGCTCGGCCTGGACAAACCGGTGCCGTACCAGTGGGGGGTCTACGCGGTGCGCATCTTCACGTTCCAGTGGGGCTCGGTCGGCCTGGGGAGCACCGTCGGCGAGGAGTTCGGCGCGACCGCGGGTAAGCCGGTGACGGAGGTCCTCGGCTGGTTCCTGCCCTACACGCTCGAGCTCGCGGGGCTCTCGCTGGTGATCATCGTCGCCGTCTCGCTGCCGCTCGGCAATCTTGCCGCGGTCAACCGCAACCGGCCGGTCGACCAGGCGGCCCGCGTGATGTCGTTCTCCGGCTTCGCCTTCCCGGCGTTCCTGCTGAGCAGTTTCGTGCTCATGGGGGCGGTGATCGCGGTCGGGGTCAGCACCCACTACTTCGCCCGTACGCCCTGGTGTCCGACCGGTGAAGTGACCTACAGCGAGTTCCACGGCTCCTGGCCGCAGTGCGTGCTGCCGCCGACGAACCCATCGTGGCTCGTCGGGGGGTTCATCAGCCACCCGACCGGCTTTCCGACCGTGGACGCGGTGATCCACCACCAGTACTGGCTGGCGCTGGACACCGTCCTCCGGATGATCCTGCCCGCGCTCATCATCGCCTTCGGGTCGATCGCGGTGCTGCTGCGCTTCGTGCGCAACAGCATGCTGGAGGTGATGAACCTCGATTTCGTCCGTACCGCGCGCGCCGGCGGGGTACCGGAATCGGTGGTGGTGAAACGCCACGCCGGTCGTAACTCGCTGAACGCGACCGTGACCGTGCTCGGGCTCACGTTCGCCTTCTTCATCTCCGGCTTCCCTGTGATCGAGTACGTCTTCGGCCTGAACGGCATCGGCTACCTGCTCGCGCTGTCGGTCGTCAACTCGAAGGGACAGATCGACTTCGGGATCGTCTTCGGCTCCACCCTGCTGTTCACCTACATCGTCGTCGGCGCGAACCTGATCGTCGACGTCCTGTACGCCTACCTGGACCCGAGGGTCCGGCTGAGCTAGCGGGGGACCGAGCGTGCAAGCCGAGGCGGCCGCACCCACGCCGGCGTCGACCCCCGGCGGACCGCCCTCGCTCCCGACGACACCGCCCAAGCGCCAGCGACGCCCGAACCCGCGGATCGCCCAGGCGATGCGGACCTGGTACTTCCTGCGCCGCAACACGCTGGCGATGGTCGGGCTGGGGATCCTGCTCGTCCTGATCGCCCTGGCCCTCTACGCGCTGACGCTGCCGCTCTCGTACTCGAACCTGACCCCGTACTGCGCGAGCAGCCAGAGCACCCCGAACAGCTTCCCCACGACCGGACCCTCCACCGGAACCACGGTCGACGTCAACTTTCCCAACCAACTCGGCGGACTGACCGACGGCACCTACGGCTTCGTGGTCGAGACGTCCGCGGACTACACCCCCTCGCCGACCCAAGGGACGATCCGCGTCGACGGGGCCGCCGTGCAGGTGAACGTGACCTTCACCGCCGGCGGTCCGGGGCCGGTCCCGGTCCATTTCGCCTCCTCTACCCCGCCCGGGACCGGTTCGGTTTACGCGGTGACGTTCGTGGAGAGCGGCCTCGCGGCCGGGACCCCCTGGTCGGTGAGCCTCAACGCCACCTCGCCCTCGGTCTGCACCCCCGGGTTCGTGAGCGTCTGCACCTACCCGGGCGGCTCGAGCTCGGTCGGCAGCAGCTGCTACGTGACCCCGGCCGGCGACCCGTCGGTGATCGCCCCGACGGCCGCCTGGAGCCCGCTCGGGGTCGGGCCGCTCCCGCTCGGCTCGCTGACGGTGAACCCGGGCTCGCCGTACTTTTACAACATCTGGGACGGGATCACTCGAGGGGCCGACTGGTCGCTCCTGATCTCCGCATCGATCGTGGGCAGCGGCGCGCTGCTCGGCCTCTTGGTCGGAGCGATCGCCGGCGAGTTCGGCGGCTACGTCGACGAGGCGCTGATGCGTCTGGTGGACATCTTCCTGTCGATCCCCCAGCTGCTGCTCGTGATCGTCGTGGTCGCGACCCTGACGTTCGCCTACCCCACGATCTTCGGGCTGCCGCCGCTGGACTCGCGGATCCTGCTGCTGATCTTCGCCTTCGCCGTGACCTGGTGGCCGTTCTACGCGAGGATCGTCCGCGGTCAGGTGCTCGTCGTGCGCGAGCAGAAGTTCGTCGAGGCGGCCCGCGCGAGCGGCGCGGGCCGCGGGCGCATCATCCTGCGCCACGTCGTGCCGAACAGCGTGTTCCCGGTGCTGGTGCAGATGTCGCTGGACGTCGGCACCATCCCGCTGTTCATCGGGACGCTGGTCTTCCTAGGCTTCGGCATCTTTCCCACGCTCTATTTCCCGGAGTGGGGCTCGCTCTCCGCGCTGTCGGTCGGGGGCGGGGGCACCGACACCCTGACGACGTTCCTCACCTCCTGCCAGCTCGCCGCCGAGGGCTACGGCGCCTGCGTGATCCCCTGGTGGCAGCTGCTGTTCCCCGGGCTGACGCTGTTCTTCTACGCGCTGAGCGTGAACTTCCTGTCCGACGGGCTGCGGGACGCCCTCGACCCGAGGCTGCGGCGATGACCGCGGCGGCCGCGGCCCCGCGCACCGAGCTCCCGACGCCGGTCGGCTTGCCGGCGGCCGAGCCCGCCCCGACCCCGT
>JASHYB010000208.1 GCA_030043255.1 Thermoplasmata archaeon
ACAGCAGGCCCTGGGGGGTCCCGTCGCCGAGGAGGAACGGGCCGAGCAGGGGCCCGAACGTCGGCAGCCGCAGGGCGAGGACGATGCCGACGTCGGTCGCGTTGTACGAGAGCTGGGTGTACGGGAGCAGGTAGCCGGTGAAGCCCATCCCGAGGGTGAGGACCATGAGGAGGGTCCCGACCATCCAGGAGAACTCGCGCGGCGCCTTGTACACCCCGAGGTAGTAGCCCCGGTAGAAGTGGACGAACAGCAGGAAGATCATCGCGTACGACCCGTAGAGGTGGGTCGACAGCAGCAGCGAGCCCATCGGCACGGAATGGATGATGTAGTACGTCGAGCACCAGGCGGCCGGCGCCGGCGAGAGCGAGCCCACCGCCTGCCCGCAGGAGGTGAGCGTCGCGTTGGTCTGGGTGCTGGGCTGGTAGTACAGCAGCAGCAGCGCCCCGGAGACCACCTGGTAGAGGAACGCCGTCGCGACGAACCCGCCGGTCCAGTACGACGGTTTGAACGAGAACTCGGGCTGCGGGCGGAGCGCCCAGCGGCGCATCGAGGTCCGGTCCTCGACGAAGCCCCAGATCTTGTTGAGGGTCCGGTTGTACCATCGTCCGAATCCCACCGCCGTGCCCTCCTACGACGGGAAGCTGCAGCTGATCGTCGGCGTGTCCTTGACCAGCTGGCTCGAGAGCCCGACGCTGTAGCCGCCCTGCAGCGTGTTGAGATGACCGTTTACCGGCGGACCGACCGAACCGATCGCGAAGATGTTGCCGTTCTCGTCGACGTCCAGGACCACCTGGGGGAGCGGGAGGACCGCCGGCCCGGTCAGGTTGGAGGCCGCGTTGGCGGCGTCGTAGGTCGAACCGTGGCAGGAGCAGTGAATGTAGAACGGCCGGCCGTTGAACGTCTTCGGGCAGGTGCCGGGCGGGTAGTAGGAGATGGACGGCACGACGCAGCCGAGGTGCTGGCAGATCGCGCTGTAGGCGACGATCGAGCCGTTCGGGCCGATCCCACCCGGGACGTTCGCGGCGCCGGGGTTGCTGGAGGACGGGGGCGCGCCGTTCGCCGGGTACAGGTTGAGGAAGAAGTTCGGCTCGTTGGTGAGCGGGTAGTCGAAGACGATGTCGTCGGTCGTGGTGACGTTGTACCGCCCCTGGTACGGCGGGCTGGTGGTCGCTAGCCCGGCGACCCGGTTCACCGTCAGCGCGCTGCCGTCGGTGTCGAACAGTTGGGTCCGGGGGTACGAGCCGATGCCGACGACCGGCGGACGGACGTACTGCAGCGCCCCGCCGACCGCCCCGCCGACGCCGATGCCGAGCACGCCGGCGACCGCCGCGAGCTTGAGCATGTTGCGCTTGGTCTCATCGACCTCGCCGTCGACCGCCGCCAGCCGCCGCAGGTAGCCGGGCGGGCTCGCGAACCGCTCGTCGCGCCCGGCGCTCCGGCCGAGCGGGCAGAGCTCCGCGCAGGGCAGCGCCCCGCTCACGACAGCGTCCTCCCGGCGGTGTCCGGCGTGGCGTCGTCGACCTCGCCCCGCTCCGGGATCGTCGCCTCGCCCGGCAGCTCCGCGTGCTCGCTGCCGTGGTAGACGGCCCAGGTGATGGCGATCCCGAGCAGGATGGAGAGCACCATGCTCAGCTGGGTGATCTGGTTCGGGCTGAGCGAGCTCACCGCAGCTCCCTCCCGTCGTGGGCCCCCGCGTAGGAGGTCGTCGACCAGCTGGTCACCGGCGAGCCTCCGGTCCACGGGAACGGCGTCGCCGGGACCGGCGGCGTCGGGGTCGTGGGCGAGCGCGGGACCGCGAGCGGCGGCGTGTGCGCCGCCCGGGCCGGCTCGAGGCCGAGCAACGCGGCCCGCAGCGAGCCGCCCGAAGCGTCGGCGCCGACCGGCAGGTCCGCCGCCCGGGCGAACTCCCCGACCAGGTCCTGCTTCAGGCGCAGGGCCCGACCGTACCACCGGCCGAGCTGGCGGACCGTCTGGCCGCCGTTCTCGCCGAAGAGCAGGAACGCCCCGACGCCGAGGATGATCAGCCAGTCGAGGTCGGAGAACAGCCCCATCAGCCTAGCCCCCGGCCGCGGCCAGGCGCGGCGGCTCGCGCGCGTCGCGCCGGGCCTCCCAGCGCGTCGCGAAGTAGGCGCCGCCGAGGTAGAGGCCGAACATCGGCAGCGCGATCAGGCACATCGTGATCCCGGAGTTGTCCGGGGTCACCAGCATCCCGAAGACCAGGCAGCCGATCACCGCGCCGCGCCAGTGCCGGCGCCACTCGCCCGCCCGGACGAGGCCGAGGCGCGTGAGCGCGTAGATGAAGACCGGCAGCTCGAAGACGACCCCGAAGGCGAGCGAGTAGAGCAGCGTGAAGGTGATGAACGACTGCACGCCGAGGACCGGCGCGAGCCCCATCGCCGCGACGTAGAAGAACAGCAGCCGGTAGGTGAACGGCGTCAGCACGAACAGCCCGGCGCAGAAGCCGATCGCGAACAGCACGCTCGCCGGGACGCCGACGTGCCGCAGCAGGTTCCGCTCGCTCGAGCGCAACGCCGGCATGAGGAACGCCGCCGCCTCGTGGACGATCCACGGCATCCCGACGACCAGCGTGAGGAGCAGGCCGATCTCCATCTGGGCGATGATCGAGTCGCCGACCCCGACGTTCAGCAGCGTGACGTCGTGCGGCAGCATCAGCGGGACGAGGGCGCGGAACACCTGCGCCGTGACGTTGTCGAACGGGCTGGGCCACGGGTAGGCCAGCGGCAGCGCCAGTCCCCCGACGCTCAGCGTGAACGGGACCAGCTTGAAGAACAGCACGAAGCCGAAGATCGCCGCGAGGACGACGCCGACGCGGACGAGGCGGCGTCGGGCCTCCGAGACGATCGCGAGGATCCGCTCGAGGTCGGTCATCGGTCACCCGCCACCCCCCGGCGCCCCCGCGTCCCCCGTCCGGGGACGCGCGCCGTCCGCTCGGTTCGCCGTCGGCCCCATCGCCCGCGGTACGCCCCGCCGTACTAGCGGGCCGGTCCCGGGGGCGTGGAGGCCGCGGCCGACGCGGCCTGCTCCGCCTTCAGCTCCCGCTCGACCTCGAGCCGCCCGCGCTTGAACTCGCCAACCGACCGGCCCAAGCTGCGGGCGAGCTGCGGGATCTTGCTCGAGCCGTAGAACAGGATCCCCGCCACGACCGCGATGATGAGCCAGTCATCGATGGAGTCGAACATCGCCGTCCTCGGCGAAGCACCGAGGGTCGGACGATATGGCGTTCGTACCGGGAGACCCGACCCGTGCGAACGGTCCGGACCCGGGCC
>JASHYB010000043.1 GCA_030043255.1 Thermoplasmata archaeon
CCTTCCTCCTCTTCCTGGCCGTCGCGTTGGGCTTGCTCGCCCTCGGGGCCTGGCTTCACGCCACGACGCTGCGGGCCCGGCCCGGGGCTCGCCGGACCGGTCGGTGGGGGCTCGCCCTCGCCGGCTCGCTGGAGTGGATCGCCTGGGTCTTCGTCCTGATCGTCTCCGGCTCGCAGCGCGGGTCCGCCTGGCTCGCCGGAGGGCTCCTGGTCGCCCTGGACGGGCTCGCGCTCTGCGTGCTCGCTACCCGGGTCGGCGAGGTCGACGTCGAGCGGTCGCTGTTCGCGGTCGCGGTCGGCATGCTGGTGCCGCTCTTCCTGTGGGATGCGATCCTGGAGGTCAGCGCTCCCGGCATCCTCGGCGTCGCGGCCGTCGCCGCGGTCCTGCTGTACGCCCTGGGGCGAACGCTGGACGCCCGCGCGTCGGCGGGCCCCGTCGCGGGCCCACCGGGGGCGGCCGTTCCCTGAGAGCCGTCTCGCTGCCCTGCGGCCCGCGCCCCCTCCTCGAACCTATCTCGGCCCGCAGCGTGGGCCGACCGTGCCGGTCGTCGTCCCCGCTGACCCCCGACCGCAGGTCGACGAGCTCGCCCGGCTCAGCGAGCGTTTCGACCGTTTCTCCTACGGCCTCGTGCGGCTCGAGACGCACCCGCTCGAGGAACTGCAACGCCGGATCGCCGAGTTCGGCAACGCCGTCGAGCGCCACCTGGACGCCGCCGCCACGAAAGGCTCGGAGGCGCGGGGCGCGTCGGCCGCGCGGTTGTCGGCGGAGCACCAGCGCTTCCGCGTGTCGGTCGGGGAGCTGCGGGGGTTGCTGGCGGTGGTCGAGCGGGAGGACCACGGCGGCCACCGCCAGGCGCTGGGGCAGTATGGCCGGATCTTCGCGGAGGCGCTGCGGGTCCACCTGCGGGACGAGATCGCTCCGGCCGGGCGAGGCGCCGAGCCCCGGTCCGGTCCCGGCGCGCAAAGCTAACTAGTCGGGCCGACGAACGGGCGCGGGACCGATGTCGGAACGGACGGTCGAGGCGGTCTGGGTCGAGAAGTACCGGCCGACCTCGCTCCGCGACATGGAGGGGCAGGAGTCGATCGTTCCGCTGCTGCGGTCCTACGCCGAGAAGCGGTCGATGCCCCACCTCCTGTTCGCCGGCCCGCCGGGCACCGGAAAGACCACGGCGGCGCTCGCCCTCGCGCACGACCTCTTCGGCGACGATTGGCGCCAGAACTTCCTCGAGCTGAACGCCTCCGACGAGCGCGGCATCGACACGGTCCGCACGACGATCAAGCAGTACGCGCGCACCGCGCCGATCGGCGGGGCCGGCTTCAAGCTGCTGTTCCTGGACGAGGCGGACAACCTGACCCAGGAGGCGCAGGCGTCGCTGCGCCGGATGATGGAGCGGTACTCCAGCTCCTGCCGGTTCATCCTGTCGTGCAACTACTCGTCGCGGATCATCGAACCGATCCAGTCGCGGTGCGCGGTCTTCCGGTTCCGCGCCTACCGTCCCGAGGCGGTCCGCCACCAGCTGGAGCGCATCGCCAAGGCGGAGAAGCGCACCGTCACCCCGGACGCCTACGAGGCGATCCTCGCCGCGAGCGGCGGCGACATGCGGCGGGCGACCAACCTCCTGCAGCTGGCCGGCACCCACACCGAGACGGTCACCGCGGAGACGCTGAAGGAGTACGCCACCGCACCGCTGCGCCGGGAGGTCGAGGGGATGCTCGGCGCCGCCCTCGCCGGCAACTTCCGCGAGGCCCGCGAGCGCCTCTTCGCGCTGTTCGTCGACCGGGGCGCGGCGGGCGAGGAGATCCTGCGCGCGATCCACGCCTACCTCCCGGACATCTCGGAAACGGTCCTGCCCGCCCGCGAGAAGATCCGGCTGCTCGAGTACCTGGGGGAGGTCGACTTCCGCCTCGCCCAGGGGGCGTCGGACCGCATCCAGCTGGAAGCGGTCCTCGCCCACGTGGCGCTCGGGGTCCCGAAGGCCGGCGGAGCATGACCCGCCAGGCCGACGTCAGCGCCAAGCCGATCGTCGCCCGCCGCGCGGTCGCGGTGGGGGAGCTCGCGATCCGGCCCGCCACGCGAACCGCGGTCCGCCGCCGCACGGTGGCGAAGGGGGACCCGATCGCGGCCGGCGAGCTCGCCGGCCTGCTGGCGATGAAGCGGACGAGCGAGCTGATCCCGCACTGCCATGCGGTCCGCCTGACCTCGGGCCAGGTCGACCTCGCCGTCAGCCGCCGGGGCGTACGCGTCCGGGCGGAAGCGTCGGCGCTGGACCGCACCGGTGTCGAGATGGAGGCGCTGGTCGGCGCCACGGTCGCGCTCCTGACCGTTTGGGACATGGTCAAGTACCTCGAGAAGGATGCGCGGGGCCTCTACCCGCGGACCCGCCTCGGGCCGGTCCGGGTGGTGGCGAAGGACAAGGAGGCCGCACCGTAGCGATGAGCGCAGGAAGCCCGTCGACCCAGGCCGCCGGACGACACCATCTCGGCGGGGACCGGCATCTCGGCTTCGCGGTGCTGACGGTCTCCGACACCCACACCGAGGAGGACGATCCGTCCGGCACGCTGGCGCGCGGCCTGCTCGAGGGGGCCGGGCACCGGGTCGTGCGGACCGGGCTCGTCGGGAACTCGGTGGCCGACGTCCGCGACAAGCTCGAGCCGTGGCTCGGCGAGCACGAGGTCGAGGCGGCGCTGACGATCGGCGGCACCGGGGCGAGCTCCCGGGACCTGACGGTGAACGCGCTGGAGACGATGGGCGGCAAGCGCCTGGACGGCTTCGGCGAGCTGTACCGCTCGATCAGCTTCCAGGAGGTCGGCGCGCTCGCGATCATCAGCCGCGCGGGGCTGTACGTGCTGCACGGCAAGCCGGTCTTCGCCCTGCCCGGCAGCGAGCGCGCGGTCCGGACCGCCCTCGAGCGCCTGATCCTGCCGGCCTCGATCCACCTGGTCGAGGAGCTGGAGCGCTAGGCCCGGCTAGCTCGCGGGCGGCCGCACCCCGAGCGCCCCCATCGGCGGGGGTCCCGGGTCCAGCACCTGCGTCGGCAGGCCTTGGAGCGAGCAGAACTCGGCCCAGGCCGGGCTCGCGTCGATCCGGTGGGCCAGCAGGATCCCCTTCGGGGAGAGGACGTCCCAGGCCGCGCGGAGCTCGAAGCGGGCCCGCGCCGCGTCCGGGCCGTTGTCGTAGAGGAACAGGTCGATGCTCGAGGAGGTCGCCAGGATCTCCCGCAACCGTCCCTCGGAGTTGCCCAGGGCGAGGGTCCAGCGGGCGCGCAGCGCCGGCGGAACGAGCTGGCCGACCGAGGCGTTCTGGACCCCGTTGGACCGGCCGGTCGTCGGGCCCGGGCCGAGCGAGACCAGCTGGCCGTGGTCGGCCGCCCCGAGCGCGGCCAGGATCCAGGCGGTGGAATAGCCCGGACGCACGCCGGTCTCCACGACCCGGTCCGGACGGGCCGCCCGGACCAGCAGGTAGAGCAGCGCTCCCTGCGGAAGTTCCCGCGTGAAGGCCAGCCCGGCGCCGCGCCGCAGCAGCACGTCCGCCAGCTCGCCGCTCCGCAGCTCCCGGTGGTACGCCTGCAGCTGTTCCGACGACGCTCCGGTGAGGCGCCGGACCTTCTCCAGCGAGGCGCTGCGGAGGAACAGCATCCGTTGCCGGATCGCCTTGCGCGCCGCCGGCGAGATCACCGCCGGTCGGCTCGCCACTCCCAATCGCGGCACCGTCTCGCCGTCCGCCATCGGGCCCGCGGGGAGCGAGGGCCCCAGGGCACCGTCCGCGGGCCCTGAATAACTCACGTTCGCCCTATGCCGGTGGTCCCTGATAGACTTCTCCCCCGGAGCCCCGGGCCCCGGGGCGTCCGAGCCCCGCCGAAACTGCGTCGCTGACCCGAAGGAAATCAAGTCCTTTAATAGTGGAAGTCCCTCGAAACACCGAGGGTCTCATGTCGGTCCAGGAGATCGGAAGCTCCGACTTCGACAAGTTCACCGGCGCCACCACCGCGGTCGTCGTCGACGTCTGGGCGCCGTGGTGCGGCCCGTGCCGCGTCGTCTCGCCGATCGTCGACCGCCTCAGCGAGAAGTACAAGGAGAAGGTCGCCTTCGCCAAGATGAACTCCGACGACAACGGCGAGAAGGCCGGCGCGCTCGGCATCATGAGCATCCCGACGCTCCTGTTCTACAAGCAGGGCAAGCTGGTCGACCGGATCGTCGGGGCGTACCCCGAAGAGATCATCGACGAGCACATCCGCCGTCTGCTCTGACTGTCCCGCCCGGGGCACGGGCGCCGACCGGCGGTTCCGGCCGGCGCGAAGGGGCATCGACCCCGAGCCCTCACCGTGGACCTCCTGACGGAGGACCACTGATGGCCGCGGCTTCGCCCTCGGACCTCCAGCTCGCCCGATACTCCTTCCAGCGGAAGCTCGACGAGATCTCGGCCACCAAAGGTCGGGCGACGGAGCTGATCTCGCTCTACGTGCCGCCGGGCAAACAGATCTCCGACGTCATGTCGTACCTCAGGAACGAGTACGCCCAGAGCTCGAACATCAAGAGCCGGACGACCCGCAAGAACGTGATGTGGGCGATCGAGTCCATCATGGGCCGGGTCCGCCAGTACAAGGAGCCGCCCGCGAACGGCGTCGCTTTCTTCGTCGGCAGCAAGGCGATCGGCGCCGACAAGTCGGAACCGGTGACGTTCATCGTCGAGCCGCCCGAGACGCTCAACACGTACCTCTACCGGTGCGACTCGACGTTCTTCCTCGACCCCCTCCTCGCCATGGTCCACGAACCGGACGTCTGGGGGCTCGTCGTCATGGACCGTGCCGAGGTGACGCTCGGATTCCTGCGCGGGAAGCGCGTCGAGGCGCTCCGGAACCGTCAGTCCCAGGTCCCGAGCAAGCACGGTCGGGGCGGCCAGTCCCAGCACCGTTTCGAGCGGATGATCGAGCACGCGGCCCACGAGTTCTTCGTGAAGATCGCCGAGATGGCCCAGGAGATCTTCCTCCCCCGCAAGGACGAGCTGAAGGGGATCCTGCTGGGAGGACCGGGCGCGACGAAGGAGTACTTCTACAAGGAGAATTACCTCCAGTACGAGCTCCAGCAGAAGGTCGTGCAGCCGCTGTTCGACACCGGCTACACCGACGAGTACGGCCTCAAGGAGCTCGTCGAGAAGGCGACCCAGACGCTCCACGGTCTCGAGCTCACCGAGGAGAAGCGGATCGTCCAGCGGCTCCTCGCCGAGATCCGCAAGGCCGACACCGGCCTCGCCGCCTACGGCGAGGCCGACGTGAATCGGGCACTCGACCTGGGCGCGGTCGACATCCTGCTCATCTCCGAAGGGCTCCGCAAGCAGCGCGTCGCCTTCCGATGCACGGCATGCCAGCACGAGTTCACGCGAACGCTTCCGGATTCGGAGATCGACGCGGTCCTCGACGGACCGTGTCCGAACTGCCACCAGCGGACGGTCACCGAGACCGGCACGGAGGACTTCGTCGAGAGCCTCTTCCGGCGCGCCGCCCAGTCGGGTGCCACGGGCCGGCTCATCTCGACCGAGAGCGAGGAGGGCGAGATGCTCGAGAAGGCGTTCGGCGGGGTGGCCGCCCTCCTCCGATACCCGCTCGCGACCCGCGCCCCTCCGCGCGTCGCCCGGCCGGCCGGGTAAGGGACCGCGGACCGGTCACCAGAGGTGGCCGAGCGGGTCCTCTTCGGCCGGGGGCGGAGGCTCGGCCGGTGTCGGTCGGCCCGTCGGGGGACGGCCGCCCGCGGTCGTCGCTCCGGGGGGGTAGAGGTTGGCGTTCGGGTACGCCGGCGGCGGGAGGCGGCGGCGCTCCGCCACGAGGACGAGGCCCGCGATCACGGCGATCACCGCGACGAGCACTCCCCCCTCGAAGATCTCCCGCGGCAGCGGGCTCGCGGAAGAGCCGCCGCCCGCCGCCGGGCACCCGGAGCCGGCGATGAGGCATCCCTGGTCGGAGACCGCGTCGTCGGGGCTCATCGGAGAACCCTGGACCGAGGTCGGCGGTGCCGGGGCCGGATTC
>JASHYB010000209.1 GCA_030043255.1 Thermoplasmata archaeon
CTCGTCGAGGGAGCGGTGCTCGACATCGACGGGCCGAGGGCCGCTTACGTACGGTTCCGCCGGGGGCGGATCGTCGAGGTCGGGGCTCCCGGGACCGCTTCGTCGCGCGGCCGCGTCCGCAAGGTGCGCGGGATCGTCGTTCCCGCCCCGGTGAACGGCCACACCCACCTCGGGGACGCGGTCTCCACGCGCGAGCCGCCCGGCTCGACCGTGGAGGAGCTCGTCGCGCCCCCGCACGGCTACAAGTTCCGGCTCCTCTCGAGCGCGCCGCGGGCGGCCAAGGTCGGCGCGATCCGACGGGCCCTGCTCCGCATGGAGCACGAGGGGGTCGGCGCGGACCTCGATTTTCGGGAGGAGGGGATCGACGGGATCGACCTGTTCCGGGAGGCGCGCCGGGGGCTGTCGCTCCGGACGTTCCTGTTCGCCCGCCCGGTCCGGCGACCGATCGACCCGGCCGAGCTCGCCACGGTCCTCGCTGGCGCGGACGGCGTCGGCCTGTCCAGCGCGCGCGACGAGTCGGAGGAGACCCGGCGGGCCGTCGCCCGCGCCTGTCGACGGGCCGGCAAACGCTTCGCGCTGCATGCCAGCGAGGCGGTGCGGGAGCCGCCGGACAGCTACCTCGACCCCCGACCGGACCTGCTGGTCCACCTGGCGAAGGCGAGCCCCGACGACCTCGCCGGGGTCCGCGACAAGGAGGTGGCCGTCGTCGTCTGCCCGCGGTCGAACGCGCTGTTCGGACGCCAGCCGGATCTCCGCGCGATGGAGCGGCTCGGGCTGCGGGTGCTCATCGGTACGGACAACGCGATGTTCCACGCTCCGTCGATCTGGTCGGAGCTGCAGTTCGCCTACACCTCCAGCCGCCTGGTCGGCCGACCGGCCTCGGCGGCGTTCCTCGCGCGGGCGGCGCTGGTCGAGCCCTGGGCCTGGCTCGGCGAACCGGAGGCGGCCCGCATCGCGCCGGGGTCCCCCGCGCGGCCGCTCGTCCTCCGGCTGCCGCCGGAGGACCCCGCCTACCAGCTCGTGACCCGGACCACCGAACAGGTTATCGTGCGGGCGGGGACCCGCGCGGGGCGGTCCGCCCGATGAAGAGCGACGAGCTGTACGCCCTGCTGCGCCGGCGCGGTGTCCTCTGGCCCTCGGCGGAGATCTACGGGGGCGCCCAGGGCCTGTACGACTACGGCCCGCTCGGCGCCGCGCTCAAGCGGCGCGTCGAGGACGCCTGGACCGCCTGGTTCGTCGGCCGCTCGCCCGACTACTACCGGATCGAGCCGGCGGAGCTGGTGCCGGAGGCGGTGGTGCGGGCCAGCGGCCACCTAGAGAACTTCACCGACCCGGAGATCTCCTGCGAGGCCTGCCACGCGGTGTTCCGGGCCGAGACGGTCGTCGAGAAGGTCCGGCCCGAGGGGGTCGACGGCCTGGCGCCCAACCAGATCGAGGAGGTCGTGCGGGCCAACCACCTGAAGTGCCCGAACTGCGGCTCGACGGCCCTCGCGGTGCCGCGCGCGTTCAACCTGATGTTCGACGTCCCGTTCGGCGTGCAGCGGAGCGAGCGGGCCTACCTGCTCCCCGAGACGGCGCAGGCGAGCTACCTCGCCTTCGCCCGGATGTGGGAGGTCGGCCGCAAGGCGCTGCCGCTCGGGATCGCCGTCGTCGGCCGCGCCTACCGCAACGAGATCGCCCCGCGCCAGGTCCTGTTCCGGATGCGCTCGTTCACGCAGGCCGAGCTGCAGATCTTCTTCGACCCGGCCGACCCGCCCGGTCGACTCGGCGCGTACGCGGAGGAGAAGGTGCCGGTCCTGCGCGTCGACCGGCGGGAGAAGGGGGAAGGGTCCACCGCCTTCGTGCCCGCGCGCGAGCTGGTCGCCTCCGGGCTCCCCGAGTTCTACGTCGACCACCTTGTGCACCTGCTGCGCTTCTTGCGCGAGGTCCTCGGCTTCCCGACCGAGCGGATCCGCTTCTTCGAGAAGTCCGACAAGGAGCGGGCGTTCTACAACCGGATCCAGTTCGACGCCGAGGTCCACCTCGAGAGCCTCGGCGGCTACAAGGAGGTCGGGGCGGTCCACTACCGAGGCGACTACGACCTGCGTCGGCACGGCGACGGTTCGGGCAAGGACCTCTCGGTCGCCCGCCCGAGCGGCGAGCGGGTCGTCCCGCACGTGCTGGAGCTGACCTTCGGCGTCGACCGCAACCTGTGGGCGCTCGCGGACGTCCACCTCGCGCACGAGGGGGAGCGGACGGTCTGGAAGCTGCCGCCGTACCTCGCCCCGGTGCAGGCCGGCGTCTTCCCGCTGATCCCGAAGGAGCAGCGGCCGTTCGCCGAGCGCCTCACCGCAGACCTGCTCGCCGTCGGGGTCGCCGCCGCCTACGACGAGGCGAGCTCGATCGGCAAGCGCTACGCCCGCATGGACGAGGCCGGCACGCCGTTCTGCGTCACGGTCGACGGCCCGAGCCTCGCCGACGGCCCGGACCGGGGCACCGTGACGCTCCGCCAGCGCGACTCCAAGGCGCAGGAGCGGGTGCCGGCGGCGGAGCTCGCGGCGCGCCTGGCCCCCAGCCTCCGGTTCCCCCGGCCGACGATGCCGCCTCCCTTGTGATAGTGTTGCTCAATCCTGCGGCGTTCGATGCCGACCTTGGGGCCCCGGTCTGCGGAAGTTGGATTGAGCCGTGAGCAGCCACGTCGTCCTCAATCCGGACGACGGGGTGTGGATGGCGAAGGCCTGCTCGCTGGCGCCTCGTTACCATCACCGGAGCGACTCCGAGAACCATCGGTGTAGAGCCATCTAGCTCCCATCGGTGCCGTCCAACCCGATCTGAATGCGGCGCCACAACCTGAGCCTGAATGAACTGACGCCTGTGGCGTGGCGATTGGCCTTATCGAAGTCCTCCAGCCGGCGTGCCCAGGGCGAGCGCGCCCGTCACAGCTTTGGCCCTTTCATTCCTCTGCGATGTCGCCCCTGTCGTCATGGACGTGATGCCCCATTTCGACGACAACCCAGTGAGCAGGTCGGAGTGATGCTTCTCATGGACGGCGTGGCGGGAATCATCGATTTCACAGTCGTCGCCTCCTGCTTCTGACGATCCGACCCGTGGTGACTGGCTGATGAGATACGATCTTAGAGGTCTCCGGGGCCTTCCCTTCCTTCGGGCCAGGCGACTGGGTCGCTGGATAGGAGCGTCGCTTGCCCTAGTTTTCGGATTCCTGGCAGCCTATGCCGTCGTGGGTTACTGGGTCCAGCACGGGAGAAATCCTCCCTGGCAGAGCACGGCTCTCGTCCTGCTTATTCCTCTGTTCTTCATGGGGGCAGGGCTGTTCTGGGTCTTTGCGTCGGGCCGCGATGATGACTTCATGGAAGTCGGAGTCGACCGACTCCAGTTCCTGCGTTCAAGTAGGGTGACCGCGACGTGGCTGTGGTCGGACCCTCGACTGATCTTGACCATCGAGCTCACCAACGGGGTGGGCCGTCGAGGCGCTCAGATCCCGCCAATGATTTTCATCACTGGAGGTCGACCTGCTCAGCGCTACCTAACCTCCGAGGCCTATGAAGCACTCATCCTCGAAGCATCACATCAGGGTCTGCAGGTGTCGGCATCTCCCTCAAGCCTGTACCCTGGGTGGACGCGCACTGTTGTGCGCCCCTCGTTCGAGTCGAGGTCACGGAATCTGCCCAACTCGTTCGACTCCCTTGGCTGAGCCGCCTCGGGTGCCGAGGGGCATGCCCGCAGCTGTACGTACGTCGTGACCCATGCGTTACGGAAGCGGGTGGCCTTACTGACCAGACTGGGACCTCCGAGCAGCTTACCACCAAGCTGACTCACAAGCGCACCATGGTCGCGAGGGGCAATGATTGGCGCGCTTCACCCCTGGCCGAGCCTGTACGCCCTACAGCCATGCCGCGGTGATGCTGACCCCGGTCTTCCAGGTTAGGCCCGAAGTTCAGATGGGAGGCAAGAGGGATGAGACAGTCCACGTGGGATCGGTTGAGGCTTCGACACGATCAGCTCCCGGAGCTACGTCGGGAGACCTACCGACAGCTGGCAAACTTGCAGCGCCGCTAACGGAGGTCGATCGCTGCTACAGCCGTTTGTGCGGGCATCGAACGTAACGACGCAACGGTACGGGATCAGCTCGCGCCTAGGCGGGAGGTGCATCGAATTTCTGACCCGTCGCGAGGCCACGTCGGAGTCATCGTGGAGCACGGGACGCGGCCTCGGGCGCGCGAACGGCTATATCATCAGAAACCCGTGCTCCGGAACCGATGGCGCAGGGACCGGCGGCCTCGCCGGGCACGCCGGGCTCCTCGACGGTCGCGCAGATCCGCCGCTCGAGGTTCCTCGGGCAGCAGTACGCCGACGTCACCAAGCTCCGCGAGTACGCCGCCAAGCACGAGAACCTCGCCGCCCGCTACGAACAGCGCATCTCGCGCCTGAACACCCGCATCGAGAAGCTCCGCCACCAGGCGACCCTGCTGCGCGAGAAGGCCCAGAAGGTCCTGGGCGAGGTGCCGGAGTACGAACAGCAGATCAAGCAGCACCAGCGGGACATCGACGCCGCCACCGCGCGCCACAGCTCCCAACCGCTGAGCAGCGACGTCACGTCGCTGCACTACCGCGTGCGCAAGCTGATGCAGAAGGTCGTGGACCTCAAGCAGCGGGCGAGCGCGCTGGAGCAGCGGGCCGCGCAGCGCACCCACCGGACGCAGGAGCTCAAGGTGAAGGTCGACCGGTTCACGGAGGCCGCCCAGCTCGCGACCCAAGAGGCGACCCAGTACCGTCAGCGGGCGGACCGGCTCCAGGCGGTGGTCGAGCAGGAGACCGGCACGGCACCGCCCTCCGCCACGACCGCGCCCGGCCCCGCGACGACCGCGCCCGCCGCTCCTGCCGCGACCCCCTCGGAAAGCCCTCCGTCCCCGCCGCCATGAAACTCATCGTCACCGTCGGAATGCCCGGCTCGGGTAAGGACGAGCTCGTCGGGGTGGCGCGCACGATCGGGCTGGCGACGCTGAAGATGGGGGACCTGGTCCGCACCGAGGCGTCGCGCCGGGGGATCGCCCCGAACGGCTCGGCGCTCTCCCGCCTGGCGGCGGAGGAACGGGACCGCCACGGGGCGGCGATCTGGGCCCAGCGGGCGCTGCCGAAGCTGACCGAGACGAAGATGCTCGTGGACGGCTGCCGCTCGGACGCGGAGATCACCTGCTTCCGCCACCAGTTCGGCGATTTGTTCGTGCTCGGGATCTTCTCGTCGCCGGAGACCCGCTACGAGCGCATGAGCAAGCGCGGGCGCTCGGACGACGGGACGACGCTCCAGGAGTTCTTCGATCGGGACCAGCGCGAGCTGAAGTTCGGGATCGGCGGCGCGTTCATCCTCGCCGACGGGATGCTCGTGAACGAGGGGGATCTCGCGAGCTTCCGCTCGCTGGCGCGCGAGACCCTGACGAAGATCCTTCACCGCGAGACGTGACCGCTCGCCGCTAGCGGCCCGGCGGGGCCGGACCGCTGAGCCGCTCCCGCACCGAGTCGTAGCGCTCCCGGTCGACGATGACCACAAGCCGCCCGCGGCCCTCGGTCAGGCGCCGGGCCTCCCGCACCAGATGGTCGTCCCGGGCGCCGGCCAGCCGCCGCGAGCCTCGACCGCCGCCGATGGAGCCCTCCCACCGGAGCGCGAACTCGTCGGCGGAGGAGGGGGTCGGCGGGGAGCGGCCGAGCCGGTGCTCGCGCACCGTCCGGCGGACCAGCTCGACGTAGCCGATGTTCTCGGTGAACAGCGTCGCCGCCTCCTCCTCGCCCGGGTCGAGGGCGGCGACCGCCACGCCCGCCGACCGCCCCCAGGCCAGGGCGGCGAGGAACGCCGGGTTCGGGACCTGGACCTCGCCGAAGCGGGTCAGGCCGCGGACCTCGCTCAGCTCGGTCACGGCGAGCGGCACCACCGGCTCCGCCGGCACGTCGCCGAAGTACTGCACGAGGCCGGCCAGCTCCTCGGGGGCGACCCCGGCGCCGATCGCCTCCGGCCGGAATCCGTCCAGGGCGGAGCCGACCGCGACGGCGTCGGAGCTCAGGCCCCGGACCGGGGCGAGCAGGAGGAGCGACGCGCCGACGTCGACCGTCGTCGAGATCACGAGCCCTCGCGCTCCGTGATCTCCTCGAGGAGCTCCTCGGGGTCGCGGTGGCGCTTGAGCTCGGCGACGTTCAGGATCGCCAGCCCATCGATCGAGGTCCGGTGGACCTGCTCGCGGACGACGAACATCGCGTGACCCTCGGCGACGCGCGCGATGCCGTGCAGGATCTCCGCACGTCGCGTGGCGGTCCGCAGGCTGCCCACCCCCGTGAGCAGGATCTCCTCGGCGCGCGCCAGCGCGTCGAACGGGGCGCGAGCGGTGAACGTGACCTCGAGACCGAGCCCGTCCAGCTGCCGCAGGACGCCGTCCCGCAGCGCGTCGCCGGTCGGGGCGCGGGGCCGCTCGGGCGTCGGGGGCGTCCCCTCCGGGTCCGCCTTGGGCGGCGCGGGCCGCTCGAAGACGAACAGCGGCCGGACGACCGGCTCGTTGAAGTGCGCCTCGATCCGCTCGACGACGCCGGCCTCGGCCCCCTGGCCCTCCTCGTACAACTGGATCGCGCGGCGCGACACCCCGGCGATCGCGGCCAGGGCGCCGAGCGAGAGGCCCTGGGCCAGGCGCAGCGCCCGCAGGCGATCGCCGTCGACCCGGGCGAAGATCCCGCCGGGGCTGGCGTACAGGAACGGCGGCAGCGCCTTCTCCAGGTACTCCCGGAGCGTCGTCTCGTGCACGATCGGCACGCCGTACCGGGAGTACACGACCCCCTCTTCCAGCGGGGCGACCCCCGAGCGCTGACCGAGGACCAGGACGACCGCCGGGAAGAGCCGGCCCAGCTCCTGGAGCCGGGCCGCCTCCTCGGCATCCAGCGCGTCGATGTTCTTGAGCGCCTTGACGAGGAGCAGGGTGGCGTCCCGCCGGGCGACCAGGTCGAAGCTCGAGGGCCGGGCCCCGGTGGTGGCGACGACGTAGAAACCGGAGCGCTCGAGCATCGAGCGGATCCGGTCGATCCAGCGGTCCCGGGGCCGGCTCACCGTTCTCCTCCGAGAATTGAGTTTAGGTTACTATATAAGTAACCGTTGGCGCGGTTCAGCTTCGGCGGGTTCGAGATCCTCCGCGACGACCGCCTCGGCTGAGCCGCCGGCCCCGTCGACGGTCGGGCGTCGCGGGGACCGCCCGTAGTCCGGACCGGCGACGAGCTGACGGGTCGTGCCGGGGTCTAGCGTGGTACTGGAGGGGCGGGAAGTCACCCTTGCAACGCGGATACGCTGAAACGGAGCTGGGCCCTACCGAGAGTTGCGGTACGTCACGGAGCCTCGTTCGGAGGACGTCGGTGGTCGCGACCAAGGGCAGAGGGATCGGACGGTGGCGGGTAGCGATCGCGATCGTCCTAGCCCTGGCCGCCGCGGCGTACGGGTACGGACTCTTCAGCGTCGATCAGCAGTCTTCCTCCTGCAACGCGTCGGCCTACGCCACCTGGCAACGGACGCTGGATTCGAATCCGTACCCCGCCGGCTCATCGCAGAATCAAAACTGGACGACCTCGGCCAACGACGCCTACGATCACGGTCTCACCTCATGTTTGAATGCCCTCGAGGCCGGCCAGCACGAGCTGTTTGCGGCCTTCTGGGGGAGCTACGCGTGCGCGATGGGTTGGTTCTTCTTTCACCAGTACCGCACCCGGGACCGGTCGACGGCAAAGCGGGGACCTGGAGAGGCGCCCCACGCCAATCTCGTTCGGCCCCTCATAAATCCTCCCACCTTCCGGCCGCCGGTTCCGCCTCCCCGCGGGTGAGACCGGCGGTCGAAGTGAAGCGGCTCGCTGATCCGCCCCGGCGAGGGCGAAGCAGCACCGCCTGCCGAAGCTTTCCCCGGCCCCCGGTGCCGTACGGCGACGTCCGCGCCCCCCCGGGCGATCCACGGACCGAGCTCGGGGGGGTGGGGGAAGCCGCCGGGCCACGGCTTCACCGCGGGGGCTCAGGTCAGCCCCGCCCGTTGCCGCAGCGCTCCGGCGAGCACGAGCAGCGCTCCGAGGGTGCCGACGAGCGGGATCAGCAGCAGGATCGCTCCGATGCGCATCGGGACGGAGCGGTAGCGGCTGCCGGCCCGCCACAGCCCGATCGCGATGCCGATGTACCCGACGAACGCGAGGAGCCCGCCGAGACCGACGAGGGCGAGTCCCGCGAGCAGGGGACCCACCGGAACGCACGTCGCCGGGATCGAGGTCTTGGACCCTGCGCACAGCACGGCCTCGTAGAAGCCGCCCACGATCACCACCCATCCGACGGAGCCGATCAGGACCCCGATGACCGCCAGGAGGGCGAGACCTCGGGGCCGCGCATACCGCGGATCGAAGAAGGCGAGCGTCTCGAATGCCGAGCGGAACGCGAGCGCCTGGGCGACGGAGAACGCCGCGGCGCCGGCCAGGACCGCCCCGGTCAGCGCGAGCACCGCGGTCGGGGGCGGGGCCCCGAATCCGGTGCCGCTGAACAGCACCTCGTCGAAAGGTAGGCCGACCACGCTCAGGATCCCGAGCAGGCCGGCGATGGTCGCCATCACGGCGCCGACCGC
>JASHYB010000001.1 GCA_030043255.1 Thermoplasmata archaeon
TCGCTCACCGCGCGTCGCGCGTCATGATCCGCAGGATCGCTTCGGCCGGGGCGCCGCCGGTCGCCTCCAGCGCCTCGATCGCCTCCTCGCGGGGGACGTTCGCCTGCTCCATCACGAGCCGGATGTCCTCCTCGGGGGGGCCGGCGGGCGCGGCCGGGGCGGCCGGGGTCGTGCCCCCAGCGCCGGGAGCCGACCGGGGCCGGAGCTCCGGGGTCCCGACGACCTGGTAGGTCCGGACCCCCTGGACGGTGAGCACCGTCACCTCGGGGGCCTTGAAGACCTGCTCGTGGGTCCGCGTGCGGATCACGACCTCCTCGACGCCGGGCACCGGCTCGCTGGTCATGCCGAGCCGTCGCATCATCATCTCGACCTGGCGCGGGTTGCGGGGACCGCCGCCCATCATGGCCGGTCCTCAGTCCGCCGGCTCGCCGACGTCGCGGATCCGCCGCTCCAGTTCCGCGTCGTCCAGCGGCACGTCCTCCGTGGCGACGAGGCGGCGGTCGGACCGGACCCGGTCGCGGTGGGCCTCGCGCGTCCGGCGGGTCTGGCCCTCCAGCTCGTCGAGCAGCCCGGCGACCCCGGCGAGCAGGTTCCAGCCGGTGGTCGAGGCGTAGAAGATCCCCTGGTCGGTGAGCAGCCGCGCCTCGACGGTGACGTCGCTGGTCCGGTGGGTCGCGTGCGGGGCGAAGTGGAGCGAGAGGAGGCTCGGCCGCACCGAGCGCGTCAGCCGGCGCAGGCCCTTGCCGACGACGGTGTCGATCTCCGCGAGCAGCTCCGGGTCCCCCGTGCCGCGCAGGCCGGTGACCTCGACGTAGACGTCCTCGGCGCGGGCCGGCGCCCGGGAGGAACGCCCCCGTCCGAGGGCGAGCCCCAGCAGGTTCGTCTGCCCCAGGACGCTCACCGGTCGGCCGTCCTGCAGGACGAAGACGCTGGAGACGTTCTCCCGCTGCATGCGCCGGGCGGCGCTGGCGACGTCGGTCCCGGCCGGGACCGTCACCGCCGGCGCATGCATGATCGAGCCGACCTCCACGTCCAGCGCGGTGTTGTGGGACCGCGGGTCGCGCTTGCCGCCCTGCGCGGGTCTCCAGAGGACCGCGCCCAGGTCCTTCACCCCCACCGCCCCGACGAGCCGGCCCTTGCGATCGACGACCGGCAGCGGATGTTCCTCGAGCAGGCGGATCTGTCCGGTCAGGCCCCGTACCAGGTCGGTCTCCCGCAGCACGGTCGACGCCGGGGTCGCGATCTGCTCGACGGTCGGAGCGCTCGGGCCGGCGAGCTGCGGGAGCGTCGGGAAGACGCGCACCAGGTCGGTCCGGCTCACGATCCCGAGCAGCTCGCCCTTGCGGCCCACGACCGGGGCCGCCCGCAGCCCGGCGGAGAGCAGCGCCTCGGCGACCTCGGGGTACGGCGTGCTCGGGCTGAGCATCGGCGGCAGGATCAATAGGTGCTCGACCTTGGTCGACAGCGCGGTGCTGACCCGGCGGGCGATCGCCTCGAAGGTGACGAGGCCCAGCAGCCGGCTGCGGCGCAGCACCGGGATCTCGTGGAACCCCCGGCTGCGCATCAGGCCGAGCGCCCGGGAGACCGGCGCGTCGGCCGGGAGCGTCACCGGCCCCTTGGTCATCAGCTCGGCGGCGGTGGGCCAGGCGGAAGGCATGCTGGGCGAGCCGAGCAGGAGGAGGATTTAGAGACTGTGTGGGCCGGTCAGAGGTCGCGGGCCATGTGGTAGCCGTTCTCGCCGTCCGAGTAGTAGGACCTCAGCAGGTCGATCACCGAGTAGTTGTAGCGCGTGTAGAACCGGATCGCCCCCACGTTGGAGACCCGGACCTCGAGCGTCACCCGGCGGAACTGGCGCAGGCGGCACCGTTCGAGGAACGCGTCCATCAGCGCGTGGCCGACCCCGGTGCCGCGCCAGCCGCGCTCGACGGCGAACATCAGCACCCGACCCTCGGCGGGGACCTGGTTCACGCCGAGCAGGAAGCCGACCGGCGCGTCCCGCTCGTCGGTCGCCACCAGGAAGCCGGACGGCCACTCGGCGCTGAGCGAGCCGTAGAGGCTGGGGTCGTAGTGCTCGTGCAGCGCCTCGCTGACGATGGAGGCGATGCCGGGCACGTCCGGGGGCCGGAAGCCCCGCAGCGGGCGGGGGGCGGCGAGCGTCGGGGGCTCGGCGACGCGCGACGCCTCGGCCGGCTCAGCGATACATCTCACCCGGCCCGCCGGTGTCCGCCGTCCGCATCTTCGAGACCGACTCCCGCGTCTCCTGCAGCGTCTTGCGGACCTCGGCCTCGATCTGCCGAGCCTTCTCGCGCAGCGGCTTCGTGTCCAGCACGAGGAGCGGGACGAGGGGGTTCACGGTCTCGATGACCTTGGCGGCGGCGCGGGCGTCCGGGTAGTCCTTGTGCGCCTGGGCGACCAGGCAGAGCACCGGCATCACGCGACCGATCGCCCCCAGCATGATCCCGCCGGCGAGCCCCGTGACGACGCCGTTCGCCGCCGGGAACTCGTAGCGCTCCAGCAGCGGCGCGGCGGCCCGGTTCGCCATCGCGACCACCCGCGCGTCCCCCAGGACCTCGCTCTCGATCGGCTGGCCCTCGATGGCGATCACCAGCTGGACCCCCTTGGACTCGGCCCAGTCCAGCAGGACCCGGCCGAGCTGGTTGAGCATGCCGATCGGGGGCTGGATGTCGGCGATGACCACGACCAGCTGGTCGCAGGAACGGTCGACCCCGCAGACCAGCTTGCTCGCGTAGAACCGGACGGGGGCGTTGACGACCCCCTCCTCCATGATCACCGTCGGCGGGAACTCCTCGCTGGTCAGGTAGGCGACCAGCGACATGTCCAGCGCGTGGACCAGGTAGGAGGCGGCGACCGAGCCGACCAGCCCGTGCGTCGGGAAGCCGATCACCATCATCGCCCCCTTGAGCGACTCGTCGCGGGTCTCCACGACCCGGACCTCGGGGAGCGAGCGGGCCTCCATGGCCGCCATCGCCCGTTCCGACAGAGCGCCGGCTTATCGAGCTTTGCGCGCCAAGGGCGGGCCCCTCGCGGCGAGCCTCCGCCCCGCCCTAGTTTTTAAGACGCGCCCCCGCTTACGGGAGCATTACCCGATCCCCGACCATCCGCCGTCCTACGGCCGGAGGAGGATTCCGATGAAGCGCCAGATGGTGGACATGCTCGCGGAGCTCGTGAAGATCCCGAGCGACCCGTTCTCCGACAAGCAGGAGATCCTGGACTACGTCCAGTCGTTCACCGACCAGATCCGGATGCGCAACACGCTGTTCGGCGACTCGCAGTCGCCGGCGCTCCTGGCCGAGTCCGGCCAGGGCGGCGTCGTCCTCTCCGGACACCTCGACACGCCGCCGATCGGCGACTACTGGAGCTTCTCGCAGAGCCAGTTGGCGAGCGGCCGGATGTACGGCCGCGGGGCGGCCGACATGAAGGGCACGGTCGTCGCGATGCTGGAGGCGGCGCAGGACCTGGTCGCCCGCAAGATCCCGGTCGTGCTCGCGCTCACCACCGACGAGGAGACCGCGATGCAGGGGGCGGTCGCGCTCGCGAAGACCCTGCCGCTCCGCCGGGCGAAGGCGGTGGTCGTCGGCGAGCCGACCGGCCTGCGCGTCGCCTACGCGGAGAAGGGGGTCCTCGACCTCGCGATCGAGACCCGGGGCAAGGCCGCCCACGGGGCGATGCCCCACCTCGGGGAGAACGCCATCGCGAAGATGATGCGGATCCTGCGGGGGCTCGAGTCGTTCAAGAGCCGCATCGCGCACCCGGAGCTCGGGACGGTGACGCTGAACATCGGCACCTTCAACGGCGGCACCCGGATCAACGTCGTGCCCAGCAAGTGCACCGCGGAGGTCGACATCCGCTTCCCGCCGCCGTACACCCCCGAGCAGCTCTACCACGAGATCGAGGAGCACCTGCGCCGGATCAAGACCCCGTTCACGCTCCGGCGGATCGTCACCATGCCGGCGGTCCAGATCAGCCCGACCGCCGACCACGTCCGCCTGCTGCAGGAGGTCTC
>JASHYB010000044.1 GCA_030043255.1 Thermoplasmata archaeon
GAGCTCGGGGCGGACGGCCTCACCGCCACGCCGGAGTGGGAGACGCGGGACCTGGCGGGCATGGTCGCCGTCGTCCGGGGGGTGGGGATCGACCACCTCGTCGTGTCGCCCAGGGGCATCGACCCCGACTGGGCCACCATCGCGTCGGTCGCCGCCGGGGGTCCGACGTGGGTCGACGGCACGTTCACGCCCGAGCAACTGCCTGCTCTCCAGCGCAGCGGAGCCCGCGGGGGCATCTTCCATATCGACGGACTGCTCAAGGACTGGGACCAATCCACCGAGGAGCCGCTGGCGGACGGCGTCAAGGTCGCGCGCGATGATGACAGCTAGAACCGGCTGACCGATGATGAGTGATGGGCGAGCTGAGCGCACGACAGAGACCTGCCCTGTCGGCACGAGAACCGGGGTTCGCAGTTTGATCCGGGCAGCCCACGCCGAACGCCGTCGCGCAGGGCGACGGTCGGCCCCACGCCGTCGGAGAAAGCTCGGAAAGCGCAGTCCTTCGCTCCCGTAAGGACGAGTGCCTCATCGCACCGACCCTCTCGGTGCCGATCGGCTCGCCGGTCAACGGGGCGGAGCAAGAACTGAACTAGAGCCTGGCCGGCGGGTGAGAGCGACGTGCGCCGCCGTGTCCGATGCGGTTGCGGCTCGAAGCATCGTGGTGGCGATCCGGGATCCCCCGGTCGTCCCACTGTCCTGAAATCCCGCTGAAGCATGTCCCGTGGGATGGCATCCGCCGGGAGCGGAGAGGTCCGGCTGTCCCGAGACCGGCGGAGCCGAGTCGGGGCGGCCGCCCTCGTCGCCGTCGGATTCGCCCTCGGGGTAACGGGTCCCTTCCTCTACGGCATCTGCACCACGACAGACTCTCTGGGCAGCTGCGCCGGCTACGGGTACCAGCCCGTCGGACTGGGCCTCGTGGCGGTCGGGCTGCTGCTAACCGCTTTCGGCTTGATGCGCTTGGTGATCGGGTCGCAGCGGACCACCGGTCCGTAGATCCCTCGCCTCGCACCACCGGCAGCGGTCCCCGGCTAACGCGAGGCTCCCGAGAGGTTGACTTCCGTTCGACAGAGACCGGCCGGAGCGGCCGGCCGGCGTGCGGAGGTCAGTTCGAGGGGTGGGGCGGAGAGCCGGTCGCAAAGGAAGACCGCGACGCGAGTCCGAACGCCCGGGGAGACGCGGGCACGCGACGGCCCATGGGAGACTCCCCACTGCATTCCGCGGCGGCCCGGCGGTCGCGCGACCGGCCTAGCCAGCACCCCTCCCTCGTCTCGGCGGACGGCCGTGCGGAAGGAGTTCGGCACCGGGATCCGGGGAAAGACCCCGGTGCCCCCGATCGCTCGGCCTAGGGCACGTAGTGGATCACGATCGGGTTCGCGGGGGGAACCTTCGTGATCGTGTTGCCGGTCACCGCGATGGCGAAGGTCCCGCTCGCGGGCGTGGGGGTGTAGATCGCCCCGTGCGTGGCCACCGACGAGGCGTTCCAGCTGTAGTTGCCGCAGACCGTCGTGATGGCGAACGTCGGGTGGGTCTCCGTGTACGTCGTGGTCACGATCGCGAAGGGCGAGAACGGCTCGGGTCCCGTCACGGCCACGACCCAGGTCGAGCCCGCCGGTAGTCCGGTCTCCCGGAACGTCACGGTCTTCGTCAGCAGCGTGAAGGTGATCGGGACAACCTTCACCGCGTGGGAGACCCCCACGGACCCGGTCAGCGGTTTCGCGGCGTACTCGCAGGGTTTGGAGATGTTGTACCGGTACTTCCCCACGGGCACGCTGAAGCTGATCAGCGTCCCGTTCGACGTGATCGTTTCCGAACCGTTCGGCACGCCGGAGCCGACGATCGTCACGTCCCAGTTGGTCCCCACCGGCAGCCCCTTCTCGGTGAACTCGAGGTTCTGGAAGGAGATCTTCTGGTACACCTCCGAGCCGGCCGGCATCCCGACCGGGATCGTCACTTGGCCGGAGGAGGGGTTCGCCGTGTAGCCCTTCGGGACGCTGACCGTGTAGTTGTACGCCCCCGGACAGAGTCCCGAGAACGTGATGGACTGGCCCTGTCCGGTACCGGAGGTCGAGGTCACGACCGTCGCGGTCAGGGTGGTCCCGTTCAATCTCACGTCCCACGTCGACTTGGACGGCAGTCCGGTCTCGTTGAACGTCACCGTGTAGGTGCACGGCGAGGTGAACGGTACCTTGACGTAGACCTCCGTGCCCGGCGCCTGGCTCGCGGGTATCGAGACGACCCCGCTCGGGTTGGTGCTCGCGTAGCCCGTCGGGATGCTGACGACGTACGTGTAGCTGCCGACACACAGGTTGTCGAACGTGATGGTCGTCCCCGTCCCGGTCGTGGTGACGGTGGCGTTCACCTCCATGCCGTTCAGGTCGACGTCCCAGGTCGTCCCGGCCGGCAGTCCGCTCTCGTTGAAGGTGATCGTGTAGTTGCAGGGCGTGGCGTTGCACATCGAGCAGAGGATCACGGTGACGTTGCCGTTCCCCCCGTTCGAGGCGTTCTGGCCGTAGTTGGAAACGATGACCTCACCGTCGTAGACCGCCGCTAACGTCCCTTCCCCGACGGGGACCGTCGCGCGGAGCGGCGGAGCGCCGGGCGAGGGGGGCAGCTCGTCGGCGTAGACGAGGACGTCGTTCCCACCGAAGCCGGTCACGAAGACCTCGTTGCACGGTGGGAAGAACACTATACCCGATGGTGAGGTTCCCGCCGGTACGGCGAACGAGTAGAGGTACGCGATCCCGGGCGGATAGACGAGGATCGAGGGACAGACGACGGCCACGCTGGTGGGCGTGCAGATGACGTCCACCGAGTTGGTCCCCCCGTCCGCGACCCAGAACGTACCCGTCCCGCCCTTGACGGAGCCGTCCACCGTGCCGGTCCCGACATAGGCGATACCCGAAGGCGACGAGCCGGTCGGCAGCGATACGGCGCTGTAGAGGGCCCAGTTGGCCGTCGTCGAACAGCCCGGGACGCCGGCGGTGCAGGCGAACATGTCCACCTCGGGTCCGAGCTTGCCCGTCGGGTTGGTCACGCCGAAGTAGTCGTCCACCGGGTCCCAGGCGACGTACTTCGGGCCGGTGCTGGTATCCGGGTAGCCGGTGAGGGTGATCGTGTGCGGCGGATCGTTGGGCGTGGAGCAGGCGTTGTCGGCGGCGTTCGCCTGGGCACAGATCACCGTCACGTTCTGCGGTACGGGTCCGTAGCCCTGGTCCGTGACCAGCATGACCTGGTCCTCCGAGTCGTAGGCGATGCCGTACGGTCCTTCGTTGGAGGCCGGCAGGGTGATCGTGCGCACGATCGTGCCGAGCGGGTCCACGGCTCCTCCGGGGCAGCCCGGCAGGCCACTGCTGCCGTCACTGATCTCGACGATCTTGTCGCTGGACCACAGGGTCACCCAGACGGTGCAGTTGTTCGGGTCGTAGGCCTCGCCGTTCGGATACGGGCCGACGGACACCGGAGCGTGGGCGGGGGCGAACGGGTAGGTCCCGGAGAGGATCGAGACGGTACCGCTGCCCCAGTTGGAGACGAAGACGAGGTTGGCGGCCGTATCGACCGCCATGTTGGCCGGACGGTCCTGCGTGTTCGGATTCGCGATGACGTGACAACAGAGCTCGTTGCCGCTGCCGTTCGCGGTGGGGGGAGCCGCGGCGGCCGTGGCGAGCAGGTCCGCGAGAGCGGCGGACGAAGTCTCCTGGGGGCTGGCTCCGGAGGTCGAGGCGGCGGGGGTCAGGGTCAACGCCGGCGCCGTGGGCCCCGCCGACCCTCCGGTCAGGGGCCGAGCGAGCGCCCCTACCGTGGTCACGGCGGCCATGACCATCAGGCCGGCGGCCAGGGCGACCAGGCCCAGCGTCAGCCAGGTCGTCCTCCGTCGCGACATCACGGCCGAGCTCCGGCGGATCCGGGCGTCGAACCGTTCGTTCGGGTAGGGGCACGTTCCGAGCAGCCTCTCGGCGTACGGCGAGTCATCCCACGGTGAAGGAACTTTCAGTATATAGATGTAAGTAAATTCGGTATCCTTTCCGGTGAGGTAATCCGCAGAATCTCGTCGGACCGCGGGGTGCCGCGTCGGGAGGGGAGACCGCGGCCGCGCCGGATCGCGGGACGGCGGTGCGAGCTGTTTGACGTGGTGTATCTCGGAAAAACGGGCGCCCGGGTGGGGCCGAGCGCTCCGCCCGGGTCCGGCCTGCGCCGACGCGCCGTCCCGGACCGCTAGGGTTTTCCTGTCTCCGTCGGTCCGACAGCCCGGTAGCCATGGCCGAGAGCGAGACGGTAGAGGTCGTCCTGCCGGACGGCGGTCGCGCGGCGGTCCCTCCGGGGACCACGGTCGGCGAGCTGCTGCAGCGTTGGAGGCCCGGGGACCACGACCGGCATCTCGCCGCGCTCTTCGCAGGGCGTCCGGTGGACCTCGCGTTCCGCCCCACGGTCGGCGGAACCCTCACCCCGCTGACCTTCGCGGACCGCCAGGGTTGGGAGATCCTCCAGCACTCCTCCGCCCACCTGGTGGCGAAGGCCCTGGTGGAGACCGTCCCGGGCGCCCTGCCCACCCACGGTCCCCCGACCGACGACGGATTCTACTACGACTTCGAGGTCCGCCCGCTGACCCCGCCGGATCTCGAGGCGATCCGCGCGGGGATGGCGCGGTCGGTCCAGGCCCGGGAGCCGTTCGCGCGGCGCGAGGTCTCCCGGTCGGAGGCCGAGACGCTGTTCGCGGCGAACCCGCACAAGCTTCGGTACATCGCGGAGACGCCGCCGGGCGAGACGATCTCCGTCTACGACACCGGCACCTTCACCGACCTCTGCCGGGGCCCGCACGTCCCGGACACCCACTGGCTCGAAGGGGCCCACGTCCTCGG
>JASHYB010000045.1 GCA_030043255.1 Thermoplasmata archaeon
GGGCCGTACGACCCGGCGGACCTGAGCAGCTTCTTCGCCAACACGACCCCCGTCGGGGAACCGATCTCCCAGGTGGTCAACGTCAGCGTCGACGGCGCGGCCCCGCCGGACTGCCGCGCGTCCTACGACGGCACCGGGGTCGTCGCCGCGAACACCGCCGAGCTGGAGGCGGCCGGCGAGCTCGCTCCCGGGGCGACCGTCTACGCCGTCAGCGTGCCCGGTCAGCCGTCCGTCGGGGAGCTGGGCACGGCCCTCGCCACGATCCTGGACCCACCGTCGACGCTGCCCCGGGCGGTCCGTGCGGGACTGGACAACGTCAGCGCCGTGGCGATCGGCTGGGCCGCGGAGGACGCGATCAACGTGACCTGGCTCGGGGAGATGCAGGAGGCCTCCGCGCTGGGCGTCAGCGTCGTCGCCGGGACCGGCAACTCCGCGGACAACCCTCACAGCCCGGCCTGGAACGGGACCGACACGTCGTTCCCCGCGTCGGCGGCGAACGATACCGCCGGGGCGCTCGCCGTCGGGGGCACGACGCTGACGCTGAACGCGAGCACCGACCAGATCGCCGACGAGGTGGTCTGGAACGACTCGACGGTCGAGGCGCCGCTCGGGACCGCCGGCGGGGTCAGTCCGTACTACGCCGAACCGGCGTTCCAGCGCAACACCAGCGCCCAGCTGAAGATCGCCGGGGTTGGCCGGGGGCTTCCGGACCTCGCGGCCGTGGCGAACAACACCCTGGTGACGCTGACCGTCAACGGCAGCCAGTACCGGGCGACCAACGCGACCGACGGCGGACCGTTCCGGTTCGCCTACGGCACGGGGGTCGCCGCGGCGGTCGTGACCGGCCTCGTCGCCGAGATCGATCACGTCCTGACCGCCGCGAACAACTCGCGCCTCGGCTTCGTGGACCCCGAACTGTACGCCGTGGCCAACGAACAGTACACCGCCGCGCCGAACGGGGACGGGATCGTGTCGAGCCCTTCCGGGGCGTACGACTCCGAGCTGCCGACCGCACCGTTCCACGACGTCACGAGCGGACGCAACGACGTGACGACCGCCTCCGTCGGCTACGACCTGGTCACCGGCTGGGGCTCGCTGGACGCCTACAACTACACGATGTACGTGCTGAGCACCTCCGCGGTCGGCGTCTACGGAACCTTGGACGGGATCCGGGACCGGGTGCACTTCACCGGGCTGCAGGCGACCTCCAAGCTCCCGGGCGGGGCCGTGGACCACCAGTTCAACGCCTCGGTCCAGCAGGACTTCTTCCTGGCGAACTCGATGGGCGCGCCGGTCTACGGCGCGCAGGGGGTCGTCGACCTCGCCCGGACGAGCGCCGGCGATTGGAACATGAACTTCAGCGCGTGGCTCGACTATCCGTTCCGGGGCTTCTATCCGGCCCAGGTGGTCCAGGAGGACGACTGGTCGCACATCGGCGGCGGGAGCACGCTGCCGCTCACCATCAGCATCACGACCCGGCTGGTCAGCGGCTCGGCGGCCGCGCCGGCGCAGCTGATCTTCACGTTCCAGGGCGCCGCGCTCTCGCTCGCGCTGACGCTGAACGTCCCGGGGGCGTCGTACATCATCGGACGCACCGGCTACAGCTACTCCTGGCGGGGGACCACCTACGAGGACGGACCCACCGCCGACGGGAGCGCCTTCGGCTACCTCGCCCCGCAGCTCGACCTGGTCGGCGGGGCCCCCAGCTCGGGGGCGGCGACCGATACGCAGGGCAGCTTCGGGCTGGCGACCAGCGGCAACTTCACCGCGGCGGTCGTGCCCGCCGGCGCGTCGGTCTTCACCCCCGCGGAGATCGGGACGGTGACGAGCGCGAACCGCCAGACCTCCGCGTCGGCCACGAACCTGACCTACCTGGCGAGCAGCGACGGCGGCTGCAACGTGACCTATTCGGCGGGCGCGACCGGTCAAGGGGCCTACCAGGTCGAGGCGCCGTTCTACCCGGTCGAGTTCACGCAGACCGGCGTGCCGGACGGCGCCAGCTGGTACGTCAACCTGACCGGCGGCTTCGACCTGGCGGGGGCGGGCAGCACCGACGCGCTGACCGCCACGCTGCAGAACGGGACGTACGGCTGGACCGCGGCGATCGATCTCGCGAGCTGGGCGGCGACGCCGGACACGGGGACCGTGACGGTGGAGGGCAAGGCGATCGTCGTCGCGCTCAGCTTTGCTCCGGGATTCGGGACGGTGACGTTCAACGCGAAGGGGCCGGAGACCGACGGCCAGTTGAACTTCGTCTGGTACGTCAACATCTCGGGCCAGCCGCCCCACAACGGGACCTCGGTGTCGTACGAGGTGACCCTGGCGACCGGCAGCTACACGTACAAGGTGACCTGCGCGGAGCCGAACTACGTCGCGTCCCGGCCCAGCGGGACGGTCACCATCGGCGCGGCCCCCGTCGTGGTCGACGAGGGGTTCAGCGTGCGGACCTACGCGATCGAGTTCGAGTTCCAGCTGCCGAAGTCGAACCCGCACCTGACGATCTCCATGGGCGGGATCTCCGACTCCGGCGTCTTCAGCACCTGGACCCTGAACGAGCCGAACGGCTCGTACGGCTGGTCGATCTCCGGGCTGCCGTTCGGCTACGGTGCCGTTCCGGGCCAGGGGGTCGTCAACGTCCACGGTCCGGTGAAGCCGATCGTCGTGAAGGTCGGCACCACCGGCTGGGGGCCGTTCGACCTCGGCATCATCGGGTACGTGCTGGTGCTCGTTCTGGTCGGTTTCGCGGCGGTCTGGTCGACGGTCTTCCTGCTGCGCCGGCGGCGACGCCGACGAGAGCGCCGCGCGGCCGCGGCGTCGGCCGTCCCCGCCGCCCCGGCCCCGGCGGCGGGCGCTGCGAAGCCGGCCCGCCGGCCGGATCGGGGTCCCCGGCGCGACCCGCCGTAGCGGGTCCATCCTCTACGTGGAGCGCGGTCCGGACCGGCTCGGGTCGGCTGCCCCGTGGGAGGGATCGGGGCCCGTCGCGACCTCGGGTTCGCAGCGGACAGGAAAGTTCACCGAACGGGCGATGAAGCATTTCCGGTGGGCCTCCTCGTGCAGGCGCCGGGCTGCCTCTGGGTCGCCGCCCGCAAGGCGCACCCGGGGTCGCAGGAGGGCCTCGGTGAACCGTCCCGACCCGTCCGCCTCAATCTCCAGGATGGCCTCTGCCCGGTCCTCGTAGGCGACCACCACGACCCCGGCTTCGGAGCAGAGGTGGAGGTACCAGAGCATGTGGCAGGAGGAGAGTGCGGCGACCAGGAGATCGTCCGGGGTGTACCGACGGTCATCGCGGTTCGGGCTGAGCCCGGAACTGCCGAGCAGGGTCGGCTTGCCGTCCACATGAACGGTGTGATCCCGGCTGTATCCTCGGTACTCCCGCGTACCGCGTCCGAGATCGCCCGTCCACCGGACCGTGCAGCGGTAGACGTGCTGCCGTGCCATCGGCGCACCGCAGTCTCGAGGAGCATATCGTGCTTCGCGAGGAAGGCCGCGCGAGCGGTCGTCTACGTCGATCGAGACCCATCTACGGCGAGACGGCCGCGAGAGGCACCGCCTCGGCCGAACCTAGTCCGGGCCGAGCAAGACCCGCCCGCGCCCGCGACCCGACCGATGGAATCGGACCCCCTCGGGCTCCACAATGATGCGTCCCAGCCGTGTGTCGACCACGATTCGGTCCGCCGAAGCCTCGACCAGCATAACGCCTGGCTTTTTTCCGGCCATTGCTCTCGGCACGCATGGGGTGGTATTTGGAGTTCTCCCCCCGGACATTTTCGTGCGGAATATCCGACCCTCGACCGCTATCCCTCCCGACGGCATCCGCGTCACCGATTCCCCACCACTTTCCGACAGCTGTCCGGAGCAAACGTCCGGCCGGCTCAGAACGAGGGCTGCTAGCAGGCGGCCAGCTAGGCAGGTCAATTCGCGCGCCCATCTTGCAGGAGCTCAGAATCGTGTTTGGGGCGAGGCTCGGAGGTGCATTTCTGCGGGGTTTTCACCAGTTCCTGTAGAGAGGCCGAACCGTCAATTTGCCCTCTCCGAGCCGGGTCACGCTGGCCGGAGGCGACCGAATTCGTGGACCGGGGAAGCAAGCGATCTCTAAGCGGCTGGCTCCGGCTCTGAATCTTGGTGGCGGGAGTCCGAGATCGAGGAGACCCGCACCGACCGGGCTCAGCTCCCGGGTCCCCTCGCCGCATTGCCCTTCGTTGGGGCGGGGCCAAGAGCACCAACGCACTGCCGACTCCGGTGCCACGCCACGGAGATCCCGCGCAGGCCCGCCAGCCCGCACACCAAAACCTCTAAGACGCGGCCCTCGTGCCGCGGGCCGCGGGCCCATAGCTTAG
>JASHYB010000046.1 GCA_030043255.1 Thermoplasmata archaeon
CGAGCACGGCCGCGTCGGCCTGGCTCGTGCCGGTGATCATGTTCTTGACGAAGTCCCGGTGGCCCGGCGCGTCGATGATCGTGAAGTAGTACTTCTGGGTGTCAAACCGCCGGTGCGCGATGTCGATCGTGACGCCGCGCTCGCGCTCCTCCTTGAGGTCGTCCATCACCCAGGCGAACTCGAACGTGGCCTTGCCCTTCGACTCGGCCTCCTGACGGTACTTGTCGATCTCCTCCTGGCGGATGTAGCCGGTATCGAGGAGCAAGCGGCCGACCGTCGTGGACTTGCCGTGGTCGACGTGGCCGATGAAGACGATGTTCAGGTGGGGCTTCTGTGCCATGTACGCGATGCTCCGCGCGCGGCCAGAAAGTGCCCCTATATAGGACTTATCGAGAGCTCTCTCTCGATGAACCGTCGCCGATGCACGACGAAGGTCCTCCGTACCGACGCGACGCGTTCGCTCCCGGAGGAGCGTCGTGGATCCCGGCCGTGGCGAACTCGGGACCGATACCGGGGAGTCTCGAGGACCGGCCCGATCGACCCTAGCCCTCGGGCATCAGCGAGATCTCGTTCCCGTCGAGGTCCCGGATGGTCGCGTAGCTCCCCCACTCGGCCTTGGTCGGTCCCTCGGTGAACTCGACCCCGCGTGCCTTCAAGGCGGCGCAGCCGCCCTCGAAGTCTTTGCCGGGCAGCAGGAGCAGGATGCCCGAGTTGCCGGGCTCGAGCTCGGACGCGGGGTCGTCGCCCGTCGGCTGGCAGAGGTGGAGGGCACCGGACTGCCCCTTCCGGCCCACTGTGATCCAATGTTCCTCGTGCGCGATGACCTCCAAGCCCAGTCGCTGGGTGTACCAGTCCAGCGCCCGGTGGGCGTCGGACACGACGACGGCCACGCTCGCGAATCGTGGCTGCGGCGGGCGCTCGGTCTTCGACTTCTCCTCGGCGGACTTTCGTGGCGGCATTGCGGACCTCCTTCGACCCGAGCCGCACGGGCCTCGTCATGGCTGCGCCGAGGTGGTGAAACACTCGAGCGGGGTTGGAGCGCGGTCGGGAAGGAAGACTCCGCCGGTGAGCAACCGTTATATCGGAAAACCGATATCGATATTCCGATATGTGGGCGCACGGCTGGGGATCGCGGCACCGGCGGGGGCTCCGGGTCTGGGTCCTGCATTGTCTCGAGCAGGGTCCGATGACCGGAGCGGAACTGATCGCCCAGATCGATCGCATGACGATGGGCTGGTGGCGCCCGTCGCCCGGCTCGATCTACCCGCTGCTCGAGGAGTTCGAGCAGGAGAAGCTCGTCCGCAAGAACGCGGACGGAAAGTACGAGCTCACTGAGGCCGCTCGCGGCGGGCCGGACTGGATGCGCGGCTTTCCCGGAATGTCCGGTCCCCGGAACCCAGAGGACGCGGTCCGCGAGCTCGAGGCGTACGCGACCTACCTCGAGGACCTCGCCCGGTCCGATCGGGACCGCGTCCACGCGGTCGACGCCCGGTTGCTGGCGGTCGTACGTCGCCTCGAGACCCTCGCGCGCTCGGGCCCGAGCCCGGCGCGGGGGACCTCGTAAGGAGGGGAGGACCGGAAGATGCCGAACTGGTCGGAGTACAACGTCTGGGAACGCGGAGAAGGTCTGTGGCGCGGACTGCGTCGTCGGATCGCCGCGACGTTCGCGCTCGTCGCCGGAGGATTCGCCGCACTCGTCCTGTACGCGGCGTTCCTCGCGGCCCGCTTCGCCTGGTACGAGAACCTCGCCGTGATCCTGTCCGCGCTCGTGCTCATCCCGGCGTCGATCGTGGTGATGTGGCTCCTCTGGGGACTCTCGCTCCATCGCCGGTTCGCTCCGGACGAGACGTTCGGCCCGTTCGACCCGTTCGATCCCTGGTAGTCCGAACGGACGGCGGCCCGCGCGGCGCCGCAACCGCTTTAGAGGGCGGTCCCGTCGGCGGGACCGTCCCCGTCTTTCTCCCATGCCCGAAGCTCCGGCGGTACCGGTCAGCACGAGCCGAGCCTCGGTGGTCCGGCTCATGGTACCTACGGATGCGAACTTCACCGGCAACGTCTTTGGCGGTCAGATCCTGTCGGAGGTCGACAAGGTGGCGTACATCTCGGCCACCCGCCACGCGAAAGCGAACTGCGTCACCGCCTCGTTCGACCGGGTCGACTTCCACTCACCGGTGCACGTCGGCGACGTCGTGAACTTCGAGGCCGAGCTCACGTACGTGGGTCGCTCCTCGATGGAGGTCTGGGTCCGGGTGCACTCCGAAGCCGTGACCGGCGGCGGACCCCGGCTGGTGGGCCAGGCGTACGTGACGATGGTCGCCGTCGACCCGAACGGCCGCCCCGTCCCGGTGCCGCGGCTCGCCCTCCAGACGGGGGAGGAACGGACCCGCTTCGAGCACGGACGGTTGCGGATGGAAGAGCGGCGGCGCGGGCGGGCCCCGGCCGGAGGGTGACGATGCTCTGCGAGATGTGCGGGAAGGATGTGGTCGCGACCGGTCGGATCCGGATCGAAGGGACCGTGCTCAACCTCTGCGGGGACTGCGCCCGCTTCGGCGAACCCATCGACCCGGTGCCGGCGGCCGCCGCCCCTTCGGGGACCCCCGCGCGCGGCCCGCCGTCCCCCTCGGGCGGCGCGCGACTCGGAGCGCCGCGGCGTCGGCTCGAGGAACGGGATCTCTACCAGGAGATCGGCGAGCTCGAGCTCGCGCCCGACTGGGGCCGGCGCGTGCGCGTGGCGCGCGAGGCGCACGCCTGGACGCCCGAGGATCTCGGGAAGAAGCTCAACGAGAAGAAGTCGGTCGTCCTGAAGATCGAGTCCGGGAACTTCCACCCGCCGGACGCGCTCGTCCGCAAGCTCGAGCACCTCCTCAAGGTACGACTCCGCGCGGACGAGGCGACGAAGCCGGGGGCGTGAACCGACCCGGACCGCGCCGAACTACTTCCGGCGCCGCCGGGCCGGACCGGGTCGGAGCAAAAGCTCGAGGATCGCCTTCTGGCCGTGGAGCCGGTTCTCGGCCTGGTCCCAGACCGCCGCGCGTGGCCCGTCCATCACGGAGTCCGTGATCTCCTGGCCCCGGTGCGCCGGTAGGTCGTGGAGGACGAACGCCTCGGGCCGGGCGAGCGCGACGAGCTCGTCGTCGATGCGGTATCGCTGGAACGCGAGCTGCCGGGCCTTCTCGTCCGCCTCGTCGCCCATCGAGACCCAGACGTCGGTGTAGAGCGCGTCCGCGCCGCGGGCGGCCTGCTCGGGGGAGGCGGCGAAGGCGAGGTTCGCCCCGGTCCGGTCGCCGAGCGCCCGGGCGGCCTGCACGACGTTCGGCCGCGGACGGTACGCCTCGGGGATGGCGGCGGTGAGGTCCAGCCCGACCGCCGCGCAGCCGAGCAGCAGGGAGTGCAGCACGTTGTTGCCGTCGCCGACCCAGGCGAGCCGGCGGCCCCGGAAGCCGCCCGGCCAGCGCTCGCGCAGCGTGAGCAGGTCCGCGACGACCTGGCACGGATGCTCGAGGTCGTCCAGCGCGTTGATCACGGGCACGGAGGCCCAGCGGGCCAGCTCGGCGACGTTCTCGTGGCGGAACGCCCGGTAGGCGATCGCGTCGACGTAGCGCGAGAGGACCCGCGCGACGTCGGCGACCGATTCGCGCTGGCCGACCTGGACGTCGGCCGGCGCCAGATAGGTCGCCTGGCCGCCGAGGTCGCGGATCGCCACCTCGAACGAGGTGCGGGTCCGGGCCGACGGCTTCTCGAACAGGAGCGCGAGGTTCCGGCCCGGGAGCGTCGCCCGCCCCGTCCCGCGCTGGCGCTCGCTCTTGAGGCGGGCCGCCCGCTCCAGAAGCGACGGCAGCTCCTCGGCGACGTCCGAGATCGACAGCAGGTCGCGCTTGCGGGCCGGTCCGTCCATCGCTCCGGGTAGAAGCGCGGGCGGAAAACCGTCGCGCCGGCGCGACCGCCTCGTGGCGAACCTTTTCAAGCCGACCCGGCTCGGCGACCGAGGCTTCCACGATGCCCGCACGATCGTCCTCGCGTAGCCGCGCGCGCCGACCGGCCGCCCGCCGCGAGCCCCGGAGCAGCACCCGGGGCCGGCCGGTCTACATGGTGACCGGCGGCGTCACGAAGTTCGCCAAGGCGCACCCGGCGATGGATTTCCGCCTGATGGTCAAGCGCGCCTACGACTACGCGGTCAAGGACATCCCCGGCCTCACGAAGGACCGCATCGACGGCACGCGGATCTCCTACTTCTCCGACCATTTCTCCCGCCAGCTCAAGGCGGCCAGCATGGTCCAGGACTACCTCGGGATGAACCCGAAGGGCTCCGTGCGGATCGAGTGGGGCGGCGCGACCGGCGGCGAGTGCTTCCAGGCCGCCTACGAGGCGGTGGCGAGCGGGCGGATGGACGTCTGCCTGGCGGCCGGCTACGAGACGATGAGCCGCGTCGCGACCTGGAAGGGCAACGAGTTCATCGCGCTCGCCTCCGACACGAACTTCGACTTCCCGCTCGGCGGCTTCTACACCGGCTACTACGCGCTGATGGTCATCCGCCATATCTACGAGTACCTGCGGCGCAGCAAGTTCGCCCACGTGACCGACGAGCGCGAGGCCCAGCGCCTGGCCATCGCCGAGGGCCAACGGATCATGAGCTGGGTCTCGGTGAAGAACCACCGCAACGCGCTGCACAACCCGTACGCCCAGTACCCCAAGCGCCTGAGCGTCGACGACGTGCTGCGCTCGGAGATGATCAGCTACCCGCTCACGCGCGAGCAGATCTGCACGATGTCGGACGGCGCGGCGGTCGCCGTGCTGTGCAGCGAGGCCCGGGCGAAGGAGTTCACCGACAAGCCGGTGCGCATCACCGGCGTCGGGACCGGCACCGACACGATGCGGCTCGCCGACCGCCCGTTCGGCCAGGTCCCGCGGTTCCCCCACGAGAAGGCGGCCGACTACGCGAACCTCCCGTACCCGGGGGTCCACTCGTTCCGGGCCGGGCGCGCCGCCGGGCTCGAGGCCTACCGCATGGCCGGGATCACCGACCCGATCCGCCAGCTCGACTTCATCGAACTGCACGACGCCTACGCCTCCAGCGAGATCCAGACCTACGAGGACCTCGGGCTCTGCCGGTACGGCGAGGGCTACGACTTCACGCTCTCCGGGGCGCCGTTCCTGAAGGGCTTCGACTACGGCCTGGAGGTGCCGAAGGCCGGCACGATCCCGGTGAATCCGTCCGGCGGCCTGATCGCCTGCGGCCACCCGGTGGGCGCGACCGGGCTGATGCAGGGGGTCTTCGCCTTCTGGCAACTGCAGGGCCGGATCAAGCAGCACTTCGGCGACGGGACGCTGCAGATCCGCGACGCGAAGCGCGGGGCTATCCACAGCCACGCCGGGACCGGCTCGGCCGTGACCGTCTCGATCCTGGAGCGGGGGTACCGATGACGCTCCCGAAGACCTTCGGCAAGTTCCGCGAGGTCCAGGAGGAGATCGCACGCCGCGGTTCGGCGATCTTCCGGGACGCGGCGGGCGTGGAGAGCCTCGTGATCCGGTACCCCTACGCGATTGAGTACATCCACAGCTACGCGGAGGACTCCCCGTTCTTCCTTGGCCTGGCGGAAGGTAAGCTCCTCGGCTCGAAGTGCACGGCCCGCGGCTGCGGCTTCCGCTTCGCCACCCCGCGCTCGCACTGCATGGTCTGCGGCAGCGCCACCGCCTGGTTCGAGCTGCCGAAGCAGGGGCGGCTGCACTCCTGGACGACCTGCCACTTCGGCAGCGAGGCGTTCCTGAAGGAGACCCCGTACAACCTCGCGCTGGTCGAGTTCGAGGGGGCGGACAGCGTCCTGCTCGCCCGCCTGAAGGACTGCGTCGAGTCGGAGATCTACGTCGGGATGCCGGTGGTCGCGCGGTTCAGCCCGCAGCCGAAGTACCTGGTCACCGACGTCTGGTTCGTCCCCGACCGGACCTAGGCCGCCTTCGGCGGGAGCCCGAGCAGCGCCAGCACGTCGCC
>JASHYB010000002.1 GCA_030043255.1 Thermoplasmata archaeon
CCTCAGGTCCCGGCTGCCTGACTCGAACAGGCGACCTGAGGATCTCCACGGGGGCCGCCGGGGTTCCGGCAGTCTCGCCTACAGTCCCCCGCTCTACCACTGAGCTAAGCCGGGACGTCTCCACGACCGAGGAGCGAGCTATAACCTCTCCGTCGGAGAGCGGGCTTCGGGCGCGGCCCCGGCGACGAGCCGGCGCAGTCGGGCGCTGACCTCGGACGGCGTACCGGCCGCGTCGACCCCCCGCAGGAGCCCGAGCCGGCGGTAGTGCTCGAGCAGCGGGGCGGTCTGCTCCGCGTAGACCTTCAGCCGGACCTCGACAGCCTCGGCCCGGTCGTCCGGCCGCTGCACCAGCTCGCTCCCGTCCCGGTCGCAGCGGCCCGCGACCCTCGGCGGGCGGGAGTCCAGGTGGTAGACCGTGCCGCAGGTCGGGCAGATGCGGCGACCGGAGAGGCGCTGGACGACCAGCCGGGGGTCGATCTCGAAGGAGACGACCAGCTCGAGAGTGGCGAACGCCTCCAGCGCCCGGGCCTGAGCGAGGTTTCGGGGGAACCCGTCGAGGATGAAGCCGCGGGCGGCGTCGGGCCGGGCCAGCCGCTCCCGGACGATCGCCAGCACGAGGTCGTCCGGCACGAGGCGGCCGGCGCGCATGTGGCCGTCCGCCGCGCGGCCCAGCTCGTTGCCCTCCGTCACCGCGGCCCGCAAAAGGTCGCCGGTCGACAGGTGGAGGAACCCAAGCTCGCGGGCCAGCTCGGCCGCCTGCGTGCCCTTGCCGGCGCCCGGGGGGCCGAGGAAGACGATGTGCCGCGCGGGACCGTGCCCCGGGGTCAACGAGCCTCCGGGCCGATGGTCGTCCCGTGGAACGCCGCGCCGGCGATCGCCTTCTCCAGGTTCGGAAGGTCGCGGCCGGCGACGATCGCGAGCGGGATCGCCGCGCGCGCGAGCAACTCGGCGCCGAGCCGGTCGAACGGGAAGTTCTGCCCCGGCTCGCCGGAGCTGGCCCGGTGCAGCAGCTGCAGCAACTCCGGCCAGCCGACGTGCTCGAGCCGGCGGGCCTCCGGGTGGCGGCCGGGGTCGGCGTCGTAGAGCCCGTCGACATCGGTGGCGTTCACCACCCGCGCGGCCCGGACCCGGACGGCGATGAGCGCGGCGACCGCGTCGGTCGTGTGCCCCGGCTCCGTCCCCCCGAGCACGACCGGCGAGGCGTGCCGCAGCGCTTCGACGGCCTCCCGGACGGAGGTCGGCGGATGCGACGCCGTCGGCAGGCCGATCCGGCCGGCGAGCAGGCGGGCGTGCAGCCGCGTGACGTCGATCGCCAGCTCATCCTGCTCGACGCTCGTCAGGCCGAGCGCCGCGCCGAGGCGGATGTACTCCCGCGCGGTCCGCCCTCCGCCGGTGGTCACGACGAGCGGGCCCGCGCGGCCGAGACGGCTCAGGAGCTCGGCGAGACGACCGAGGTACGGGGCGTCGTCCTCGCCGGTCAGCAGGACGGAGCCCCCGACCGAGACGACGACCGGGGACGCCTCGGCGCGTCCCCGCCCCGGCATCGGCCCGCGGGAGCGGGCGGGCGAGATAGCCATGTCGGGTTCGCCGGCGCACGGCTCATTAGTCCGGCCGTCTCGTTCGGCCGTGGACGATCCGCTGGACGCGGCGAAGGCCGCGGCCGCGCGCCGGGCGGTGGAGCGCTACGTCCGCCCGGGCGCCCGCCTCGCGCTCGGCACCGGCACGACCGCGGCGCACGTCGTCCGCGAGCTCCGCGCGGTCCATCCGACGGCGGCGTTCGACTGCGTGGCGAGCTCGGTGGCGACCGAGCGGCTCGGTCGCTCGCTGGGGCTGGAGGTTCGCCCGCTGCGGGGGGACGACCGGTTCGACCTGATGCTCGACGGGGCGGACGAGGTCGCCGCGAACCTCGATCTGACGAAGGGCGGCGGCGGCGCCCTCCTTCGGGAGAAGCTCCTCGCCCGCCTCTCCGACCGGCTGGTGGTGGTCGTCGACCCGAGCAAGCTGGTCGGGCGCCTCGGCGAGCGGGCCCGGCTGCCGGTCGAGGTCGTCCCGTTCTGCCGGCCGGTGCTCCAGCGTCAGCTCGGCGACGGCGGTCTCGCGCCGGCGCTGCGCACGGCGCCGGACGGCGGGCCGTACCGGACCGACAACGGCAACGAGATCCTGGACCTCACCTTCCGGGACGGGATCGAGCGGCCCGCGGAGGTCGACCGGGACCTGCGCTCGCGCGTGGGGGTCGTCGAGACCGGCCTGTTCGTGGGGCTGGCCGAGCGGGTCGTGGTGGGCGCGTCGGACGGGACGGTGCGGGAGCTGCTCCCGCCGAAGCCGCCCCGCTAGCGCCGGGCTGCGTCGGCGTTATCCGCCGGGACCGGTCGCCCCCCGGGCCGCGCGAGCGGCACGGAGCGGGAGCGGACGATGCAGGGCAAGTTCGTGCGGACGCGCGTGGACGACCACGTCGGCTACGTCGAGGTCGGCAAGCCGAAGGCGAACACCTACGACCTCGCGATGATGCGCGAGCTCGACGAGGCGTTCGAGGAGTTCCGCTTCGACGACAACGCCCGCGTCATCGTCCTCACCAGCACGCTGCCCGGCTTCTTCAGCGCAGGCGCGGACATCGACATGCTGCGCTCCAGCACGCCGGATTTCAAGGCGATGTTCTGCCTGCACTGCCAGGAGACGCTCGACCGGTTCGCGAAGACGCCGAAGGTCGTGATCGCCGCGATCAACGGCCACTGCGTCGGCGGCGGGCTCGAGATCGCGCTCGCCTGCGATTTGCGCCTGATGGCGAAGGACTCCGGCAAGATCGGCCTGCCGGAGGTCACCCTCGGGGTCCTGCCCGGCACCGGGGGCACGCAGCGCCTGCCGCGGCTGGTCGGCGCCTCCCGGGCGCTCGACATGATGATCACCGGTAAGCTCCTGTCCCCGGACGAGGCGCTGGCGATCGGCCTCGTCAACCACGTGTACCCGAAGGAGGCGTTCGCCAGCGAGGTCCAGGCCTACGCGGGCGCGCTCGCTAACGGACCGTCGCGCGCGATCAGCCTGATCAAGCGCTCGGTGGTCGAGGGGATCGAGATGCCGCTCACCAGCGGCCTCGCTCTCGAGCGGGAGCTGCAGAACCGCCTGTTCGTCACCGAGGACGCGAAGGAGGGGCTCGCCGCCTTCGCCGAGAAGCGCAAGGCCGCCTTTAAGGGCAAGTGACGGCCTCCGGAGGGCCGGGAGCATCTATGGCGACCTCCGGGCCGAGCGGCGCGCCGATGGCCCCGACCTTGAAGGACGGGAAGACCGTCGAGCCGGTCCGCGAGATACTGTGGGGGACCAGCGCCGGGGTGCGCAAGTACGAGACCGCGGAGGAGGTCCCCGCGGACATGCGCAAGCTGATCGTCAAGCTCATGGTGGTGCAGGCGGACACGGAGTTCGCCTCCATCCAGCAGCACCGCCCCTGGCTCGACCACGCCCCGACCCTGGAGGACCGGTGGATCGAGGCCCGCATCGTCGCGGACGAGGCGCGCCACGGGCTCCAGGCGTGCCGGATCCTGCGGGACTTCGGACGCGAGGGCCAGGGTTACATCGACGAGCTGCTGACCAAGCGCGAGGGGGAGCACAAGCTGGACGCCTTCAACATGACGTTCGACCGCTGGTCGGACGTTGGGGCGTTCACCTGCTTCGTCGACCGCGTCGGGGTCTACCAGCTGCGCGCCTTCCAGGAGTGCTCGTACGGCCCGCTCGCGCGGGCGATGCCGCTGATGCTCAGCGAGGAGCAGCTCCACCTGAACTTCGGGGCGAGCGTGCTGCGCCGGATGGCGCAGGACGGGCCCGAGTACTACGGCTCGCGGGAGGAGGCCCAGGCCTCGGTCCGCAAGTGGTACCCGCGGGCGCTGGACATGTTCGGCCACTCGAACTCGGAGACGAGCCGCAAGGCGATCGAGTTCGGGCTCAAGCGCTGGACCAACGACGAGGCGCGGGCGAAGTTCACCGA
>JASHYB010000047.1 GCA_030043255.1 Thermoplasmata archaeon
GCCCGGCGTCCGGCGATCGCCGCGATCCGGGCGGCCTCCTCGGCCGAAGGCTCCTGCCCCAGAGCGCGACCGGTCGCAAGGGCGACCGAGGTCGCGACCGCGCTGGAGCTCTTGAGGCCGCGCGCGACCGGGATCGACGAGCGGATGCGGAGGCGAAGCTCCGGTCGACGCCCGTCGGCGAAGCGTGCGACCGCCGCACGGGCCGCCGCCCGCACGACCGGCGTCGACGAGCTAGCGGGGCGGACCTCGGCCGGGAGTGCTCGGCTCGTACGCGACGGCGCGTAGGCCGTGGCGTGCGCGCTCCAGGCGATCCCGACCGCCGCACCGATGCCCAGCGGAAGGGCGTTGACGACGCTGATCGCCGCCCGTGCCTCGCCTACGCCGCGCACGGCCCCTCCTCCGCGAGCGCGCGGGCGAGCGACCCCGCCTCCGGCGGGTGGCCCCACCAGATCTCGTAGCTGGCGGCCGCCTGGTAGACGAACAGCCTCCAGCCGTCCTCGTAGGTCGCGTGCGCGCGATCCGCCGTCTCGCGCAGCTGGCGGCCCCGGGGTCGGTAGACCCAGTCGAGCAGGTAGCCGCCGGCCTGCAGCATCCGGTCGATCGGCAGCTCCAGTGTGCCGGTCGGCTCGCGCCCGGCCTCCGTAGCGTGCACCACCAGAGGGAACGGCTCGGCCGAGGCTCCGACGCGGGCTTCGAGATCTCGGGCCAGAGCCTCGGCGGCGGGTGCCCGCCGGGCGTACACCGTCGCCGCCGCGCCAAGTTCCCGGGCGGCCGCCAGCGTGGCCCGGGCCGCGCCCCCGGCCCCGACCACCGCCAGCCTGCCACCGTCCCAGCGACCCTCGGTTCGCAGCTCCTCGAGGCGACGCAGGGCCGCCAGCAGGTCGGTGTTCTCCGCGACGACGCTCCCGTCGTGGAACGACAGACAGTTCGCCACGCCGCAGGCCCGCGCTCCCGCCCCGAGCTCGGTGGCGGCCTGCGCCGCCGCGGCCTTGAACGGCTGGGTGACGTTGAGCCCTCGGAACCCTCCGTCGGCGAGCGGAGCGAGGATGTCCAGGAACTCCCGATCGCTCGCCGGCTCGAGGGCGACGTACAGCGCCCGCTCCCCGTCCTCGCGCAGCCAGCGCCCGTGGAGCTCGGGGCTTCGGGAGTGGCCGACCGGCCGCCCGACGATGCCGAACAGCGGGGGCGTCTCCTCCGCCTCGAGGAACGGACGCAGCTGGTCAACCGGGATCTGGCTCGGCTCGACGGGCGGCTCCGGGCTGGTCGACGGCAGCGCGGCGTACACGAGGGGGTAGGCGAGCCGTCGCGCCCAGGCACGCAAGAGGGGCCCGGACGGGCCCGTGGTGAGGAGGAGGACCTCCTCCCCGACGCGCTCGGCCTCGGGCAGCAGGGTCCGCACCGTCTCCTCGACCCCGGCGCGCACCACCAGCTTGCCGATCCCTTCGATCGTCTCCAGTTCGGCGAGCCGCGTCTTCCAGCGATCCCCGCCGAGCTCCGGCAGGTGGCAGGAGATGATCCGGCCGAGGTGCTCCGGCGGAGGCAGCCGGGGCAGCACCGCCTGGTCCCGGGCGAGCTCGAGGTCGACCCAGCGGAACGGCCGCGCTGCGACTTCGAGCAGGATCGCGGCCCGGCGTTCCGGCTCGTCCTCCCCCTCGCCCCCCTCCGCGCGCGAGCGGTACGTGCCGACGAGCGGCAGCGCCGAGGGGAACAGCCCGTCGACGGCGCCCCGTTCGGTGGGAGCGAACCGGTCGAGACGGACCTCCGCGGCGTCGGCCCCCGCCTCACGCGCCGCCGCGATCTGGGCACGGGCCTCTCCGACCGTCCGGGCCGGCACCGTCACGACGATCAACGGGCGGGGTGCGGTCATCGTTCCTCGATCGTCTCCTCGACCGCGGTCCCTAGGTGGCGCGCCGGAGGCAATCGGACCCCGAGGAGCTGGGCTCCGGCGCCCAGCTCGGTCGCGGCGAGCCGGCCGGCGGCGGTGCTGAGGCGCACGGTCTCGGCCTCTTGCAGGAAGATGGTCCGGACGCGACCGCTCTCCTCGGCCCGGACCTGGACGAGCGGCCGCCGCTCGACCTTGATCCGGCCGACCCGGACCGACCGAGCGCCGCCGCTCGGGACCACCGCCAGCACGCTGTCGCCTCCCTGCAGCTCCGCCAGGTAGCGGGTGCTGCCGTCGGCCATCAGCACGTAGGAGTGGGCCGCCCCGGCGTTCACCCGGAACGGTCGCGGCCGACTGAACGTGGACCCTACCGCCTCGCTGGCCACATGGAACAGGAAGGCGGCGGCGCTTCCGACGAGGAGCCCCTCCTCGGGCGCGAGCAGGCTCGTCGTGTCGACGAGGACCCGGTCCCCGACACCGGCCGGGGCGACCTCCAGAACGCCGACCGCGACCCATGCGAGGCCGGACGGCACCGGTCCCCCGAGCACCCGCTCCAGCTCGTCGACCTCGACCGGCGACCGTACGGTCACGATCACCCGGTCGGCGCCGTGCTCGAGCGCCCCTAGGGCGGCCGGGACCTCGCTCGCCCGGGCGGCGAAGGTCCAGAGCTCAAAGCGCCGACCTCGCTGGGCGACCGCCGACTCGAGCGGGATGACCCGGTCGGCGGTCCACTCGACCGCGAGCAGCCCTCCCTCGGCGGTCTCCGCGATCGCGCGCTCCAGCCCGGCCACGTCCCCGACGCGACGGACCGGCACCGGGGCCTCGCCGGCCCGGCGGACGAGCCCGTTCGGCTGACGGACCACGATCGCTTCCGCGCCGAGCCCCAGCTCCCAGCCCGGCGGGAGGACGAACCGGCGGAAGCCCCGCAGGCGGGCCCGCTCCACGATGGCGCGCGCCGCCGCCAGGTCCTCGGCGGGGGGGGCGATCGCCACGCGGTCGAACACGGTCGCCGGCTCCCGCTCACGCCGACCCGTGCAGCAGCTCGGCGAGGCGCCGGGCCAGCGGACCGACCGGGCGCCGCTGGAACAGGTTGCGCCCGATGCAGATGCCGGCGGCCCCTCCCTGCAGGCTCGTTCGCACCACCTGGAGGAACGCCGCCTCGTCGTCGACGCGGACCCCGCCGCCGATGAGCACCGGCACCGGCGTGCTCGCGCAGAGCCGGGCGAACTCCGCCGCCGAGCCCGGATAGCTGGTCTTGACGATGTCCGCTCCGGTGTCGGCGGCGGCGCGGGCGGCGTGCCGCAGCTCCTCCGGCGTCCCGCCGTTGGCCTTCTTGACGTAGGCCATGCACAGGAGCGGCAGCCCGAGACGCCGGCAGGCGTCGACGGCGACCCCGAGGTCGCTCAGCATCTCCGGCTCCTCCGGGACCCCGAAGTTGACCTGCACGGAGAGGACGTCGGCCCCGAGGGCGACCGCCTCCTCCGCGGTCCCGACCAGCACCTTGCGGTTCGAGCTGGGACCGAGCGAGGTCGACGCGGAAACGTGCACCCCGAGGCGGACCTCCGGGCGCAGGACCGGGGCGAGCTCGCGCACGGCCCCTTTCGTCACGATCAGCAGGTCGACCCCGGCGTCCTGCAGCTCGTCGGCTACCGGGGCCAGTCGCTCCAAGCCGTCGATCGGCCCCATCGACACCGAATGGTCCAGCGGCACCGAGAAGAGCCGGCGCTTCGGGTCCGGGAACAGTCGTCGCAGGCGGATCTGCTTGCCGTACATGGTGCGGTGTTCTCCTCCTTGGTTCGCCGAGAGACGCCGGAGGGACCGGCCCGAACGTTAGACGACGGGCCTCGGGACGGCGCCCTCCCGGCGCCTCCCGTTCACCAGAGCCAGGCCTCGGCAGACCGACCGCGCGGCCTCAGCGGCACCGAGGGTACCGTCCGGCGGGCTGCCATCGACCCTCCCTAGGTCTCGGGGCTATTTAGACTTCGAGGCGCCCGGGCCCGCGTTCCAGCCGGTCCTCGCAACGACCCCGTCGACCAGCAGCGCGTGCAGCGAGAACCCGCGCAGCATCTGCTCCCACATCCGCTGGCGGACCTCGACGGAGGTGGCGAAGTTCGCGACAATCCGCCCGATCCACTCCGAGTGCTCGACATCGGCGGTGACGTGCAGCCGGTAGTACTCGAGCTGCTCCTCCGGGACCTTGTAGTGCTCGCGGAACGCGGGGAGCAGGCGGGCGCAGAGCTCGACGTTGGGCGGCTCGCTGGAGCCGGCGGCCGAGATGTAGAACGGATGCATCCGGTTGGTGTACAGGAAATCGTCGATCGCGACCATCGTGCTGGGCAGCTGCGGCTCCGCGAGGACCTCGGCGCGCGGCACCCCGAGCCCCTCGCAGAACCGCAGCCACAGCTCCGGGTGGCCGGTCGTCGTCCCCTTCGGGTCGCCGGCCTCCTCCACCAGCTGGTCCAGGATCAGCCGCCGGTACGGGTCGTTCGCCACGTCGATCGGACAGTTGGAGAATCGCTCGGCCATGGCGATCGGGACCGACGCGAGCCAGGGGTAGAACTGCTTGACCCAGGCGCGGAGGACCGCCTTCGGGACCTCCCCCCGCTCGACCGCGGCGAAGAACGGGTGGGTCTTGAACGGGTGCTGGGCCATCTTGAAGCGGGTCAGCTCGTCGCGGAAGGCGGCGCCCTCGAACCGCTCCCAGGCCGGGGTCTCCATCGCCGGCGGACGCGCGGCGCGGTATTTGGTCCGCGAGGTTCGCCGGTGAACCTCGCGGGCTAAGGCGGCCCGGACGGCTGGCCCTCCGTGCCGGACCCGCGGGCGCCGCAGGAGCTCGTGCCGCCGTACGGCCCGCTGGCCGGCGTGCGGGTCCTGGAGTCGGCGAGGTTCGTCGCGGGCCCGTGGGCCGCCACGTACCTCGGGGAGTTCGGCGCCACGGTCCTGCGGGTGGAGGGTCCCCCGTTCGGCCCGCCCTACGCCGACCCGACGCGCACGCTCGCTCCGCTGCTCCGCGGCCGCGCCTCCGGGGGCACCGTGTCGGAGTCTTGGGTCCAGTACGGCCGCAACAAGCTCTCGGTGGGCCTGGACGTCCGGTTGCCGAAGGGTCGCGAGGTCTTCCTCGACCTGCTGCGCACCAGCGACATCTGGATCGAGTCGTCGAGGCCCGGCACCTTCGACCGGCTCGGGCTCTCTGACGAGGAGGCCTGGTCCGCCAACCCGAAGCTCACGATCGTCCACGTCTCCGGCTACGGCCGGACGGGCCGTCCGGAGCGTATCGCCTCGCCGTCGTACGACCTGACGGCCCAGGCGTACAGCGGCTACCTGTCGCTGCAGGGGGAGCCGGACCCGCAGCCGCCGATGCGGGCAGGGACCGCCCTGAACGACACCGTCACCGGCCTTGCCTCGGCGACCGCCGGGCTGATGGGGTACGTGAACGCGCAGCGGACCGGCCGGGGCCAGTCGGTCGACGTGGCGCAGTACGAGATCTTCTTCGTGCTGCTGGAGAACCTGGCCCTCGACTACTTTCAGCGGGGAGCGATCCGGGGCCGCCACGGCAGCTCCCATCCGCGCCTGCACCCGTACGACGTCCATCGCGCGCGGGACGGCTGGGTGGTGGTCGCCGCCCCGACCCCGGAGGCGTTCCGCCGCCTGCGTCAGGCGATCGGCTTCACGGACGACCGGTTCGACGAGACCTCCGTCCGCCTGGGGGAGCGGGGCCCCGTCGACCGGGCGGTCGCCCGGTTCTGCCAGGATCGGAGCTGCGACGAGCTCGAGGCGCTCGGGCGGCAGCACGACCTCGCCATCGAGCGGGTCCGGACGATCGCCGACCTGGCGTCCGACCCTCACTACCTGGCCCGGCAGATGTTCCTCGACTGGGAAGACCCGGTCGCCGGCCCGGTACGAGGGGCCGGCATCGCCCCGAAGTTCTCCGCGACGCCGGGGCAGGTCTGGCGGGGAGCTCCCTGGCTGGGGCAGGACAACGAGCGGGTCTTCCGCGAGCTGCTCGGCTACTCGCCGGAGCGGCTGGAGAGCCTGCGCCGCGAGCAGGTCATCGGGGAGGACCCCCCGCCGAACGCCGGGACGACGGCGGGCGCGTCCGCCGCCCCGACGCACCCATGACCGCGGTGTGGCCCCTGCCGGAGGACCCGCTGGTCGGGGAGGTTCGGTCGGCCGCCGCCCGCCTCCGCCTGCCGCAGCGCTACCGCGAGCTGGACCGGTCCCCCACGTTCCCTCAGGAGGAGTTTCGCGGTCTGGGCGAGGCCCGCCTGCTCGGGCTGACGGTCCGCCCGGAGCTGGGAGGTCGAGGACTGCCCCCTCACCGGGCGGCGGTCCTGTTGTTCCACCTCGCCTACCTCGGCGGGACGACGTTCGCCAAGCTCGCCCTGCAACCGGAGTTCTCCACCGTGCTGGGCGAGCACGGTTCCGCCGACCTGGTGGACCGTTGGTACCGTCCGCTGGTCCGCGGCGAACGGCTCGTCGGGAACCAGATCACCGAGCCGTCCGCCGGCTCCGACGCGGCCGCGCTCGCCTTGACCGCGACCCC